>JADJQM010000001.1:600000-822500 GCA_016712715.1 Rhodospirillaceae bacterium | reverse complement strand
TAGCCGTAGGGGAACCTGCGGCTGGATCACCTCCTTTCTAAGGAAGCGAAGGTCAAGAGCTCACACTCCTCCTTTGCTTTACCAACAACTACTGAAAACCACTCAAGATTACTGGCTCTGATGGGGTAACCCGTCGGATCCGCCGTCTGCGTATCCCTTCTCGAGAAACAGGCCAGGCCATCAATGTGAATTGATGTTGCCGGGCGGCGGTGTTTTGCACCGTTGGGGCCGTAGCTCAGTTGGGAGAGCGCTAGCTTTGCAAGCTTGAGGTCGTCGGTTCGATCCCGATCGGCTCCACCACTATCGTGGTGTCGCCGATCTCGGATGTTGCGTTTGTCGGCTTCGCCGACGAGGGCGGCTCCGGGTAAAAAGGATCCTCACTGTTTCTCGGAAGAATATGGGCTAGTAGCTCAGCTGGTTAGAGCGCGCGCTTGATAAGCGTGAGGTCGGAAGTTCAAATCTTCCCTGGCCCACCATTGTTTGCGCGCGACGCCTCCCGCGAGGGAGTGCCGCCGCTGAGCGGGTTCAAGAGTTTGAGGTGTGCCACTGGGCTACGGTCTGGTGGACTTCTTCGAAAAGCTGTTTGTCATTGTAGATCTGATGCAAGCGACCACGGGCGGTCTTTCCCGTATAAACCGCATGTGGGTGGCTGGCTAAACCTGACTGGAAACCAAGTGATTGGTTGTCCGGGTGGGGTAAGCTGTCATTCACTGAGCCTGTGGTCGTATAGATTACCAACTGAAGTGCTGAGTGTGCCGAGGCCTTTGGTCTCAGCTTGTGAGATTGAGGGTTAGGATCAAGCGCGTTAAGGGCATTTGGTGGATGCCTTGGCATTGAGAGGCGATGAAGGACGTAGCACGTTGCGATAAGCCACGGGGAGCCGCGAGCAGGCTTTGATCCGTGGATTTCCGAATGGGGAAACCCCACCGTAAGGTGATCCTTATCTGAATACATAGGGTAAGGAGGCGAACCCGGGGAACTGAAACATCTCAGTACCTGGAGGAAAGGACATCAACAGAGACTCCGCTAGTAGTGGCGAGCGAACGCGGACCAGGCCAGTGGTACTTAATCTTAGAACTAGAACTGTCTGGAAAGGCAGACCGTAGTGGGTGATAGCCCCGTACGGGTAGGAAGGCTTTATATCCTTGAGTAGGGCGGGACACGTGAAATCCTGTCTGAACATGGGGGGACCACCCTCCAAGCCTAAGTACTCCTCAGTGACCGATAGTGAACCAGTACCGTGAGGGAAAGGTGAAAAGCACCCCGATGAGGGGAGTGAAATAGAACCTGAAACCGAATGCCTACAAACAGTGGGAGCCTCGTATGGGGTGACGGCGTACCTTTTGTATAATGGGTCAGCGAGTTGGTCTTACGAGCAAGCTTAAGCCGGTAGGTGGAGGCGTAGCGAAAGCGAGTCTGAACAGGGCGATTGAGTTCGTAGGATTAGACCCGAAACCGGGTGATCTAGCCATGGACAGGTTGAAGGTCGGGTAACACCGGCTGGAGGACCGAACCCGTATCCGTTGAAAAAGATGGGGATGACCTGTGGATAGGGGTGAAAGGCCAATCAAACTCGGAAATAGCTGGTTCTCCCCGAAATCTATTTAGGTAGAGCGTCGGGTGATTCACCGCTGGGGTAGAGCACTGGATGGGCTAGGGGAGGCGATCTTTACCAAACCTAACCAAACTCCGAATACCAGCGGTTTAGATCCCGGCAGACAGACTGTGGGTGCTAAGGTCCATGGTCGAGAGGGAAGAGCCCAGACCGCCAGCTAAGGTCCCCAAATGGTGGCTAAGTTGGAAAGGATGTGGGAAGGCCATAACAACCAGGAGGTTGGCTTAGAAGCAGCCATCCTTTAAAGAAAGCGTAATAGCTCACTGGTCTAATTAAGCTATCCTGCGCCGAAAATGTATCGGGGCTAAAGCCATGCACCGAAGCTGCGGGTGTGATCAGGGTAGCGTCCTGTTCACGCAGTAGCGGAGCGTTCCGCAAGTCTGTGAAGGTGTTCCGTGAGGGATGCTGGAGGTATCGGAAGTGAGAATGCTGACACGAGTAGCGATAAAAAGTGTGAGAAACACTTTCGCCGTAAGTCCAAGGGTTCCTGCGCAAGGTTAATCCGCGCAGGGTGAGCCGGTCCCTAAGGCGAGGCCGAAAGGCGTAGTCGATGGGAACCTGGTTAATATTCCTAGGGCCTGTTGGAAGTGACGAATGCCGTAAGTTGTTACCACTTATCGGATTGTGGTGGCCGCGAAGGTGTTCCGGGAAATAACTCCCAGCGTATAGACCGTACCCCAAACCGACACAGGTGGACAGGTAGAGTATACCAAGGCGCTTGAGAGAATGATGTTGAAGGAACTCGGCAAATTGCCCTTGTAACTTCGGGAGAAGAGGGCCCTATTTGTGGGCAACCATGGGTGGGGGCACAGAACAGGGGGGTAGCGACTGTTTAACTAAAACACAGGACTCTGCTAAATCTTTAAGACGACGTATAGGGTCTGACGCCTGCCCGGTGCTGGAAGGTTAAGAGGAGGGGTGCAAGCTCTGAATCGAAGCCCCAGTAAACGGCGGCCGTAACTATAACGGTCCTAAGGTAGCGAAATTCCTTGTCGGGTAAGTTCCGACCTGCACGAATGGCGTAACGACTTCCCCGCTGTCTCCAACATCACCTCAGCGAAATTGAATTCTCCGTGAAGATGCGGAGTTCCCGCGGTTAGACGGAAAGACCCCGTGCACCTTTACTACAACTTTGCAGTGGTATTAGGAATCGCATGTGTAGGATAGGTGGGAGCCTATGAAGCGGCGGCGCCAGCTGGTGTGGAGGCACCCTTGAAATACCACCCTTGCGATTTTTGATATCTAACCGCGTCCCGTTATCCGGGACCGGGACCCTGCATGGTGGGTAGTTTGACTGGGGCGGTCGCCTCCCAAAGAGTAACGGAGGCGCGCGATGGTGAGCTCAGGCTGGTCGGAAATCAGCTGTTGAGTGCAATGGCATAAGCCTGCCTGACTGCGAGACCGACAAGTCGAGCAGAGACGAAAGTCGGTCATAGTGATCCGGTGGTCCCGAGTGGAAGGGCCATCGCTCAACGGATAAAAGGTACGCTGGGGATAACAGGCTGATAAAGCATCTAAGCGGGAAACCCACCTCAAAACTAATACTCCCTATGAGAGCCGTGGGAGACCATCACGTTGATAGGCCGGGTGTGGAAGTGCGGTAATGTACGGAGCTAACCGGTACTAATCGCTCCACTGGCTTGATCTTCGCCTTCATACTTGCAAGGCACTGCCGAAAGGCAGCTGAACTACAGGCCTCGGCACATTCAGCACTTCATATTGGTAATCGCTCGTCCCACAAGACGAGTTGCAATCCGGCCTTCGATGACCTGGTGGTTATGGCGAGGGGCCTGCACCCGATCCCATCCCGAACTCGGCCGTGAAAACCCTCAGCGCCAATGGTACTGCGTCTCAAGGCGCGGGAGAGTAGGTCGCCGCCAGGTCTTCAAAGTCCGGATAAATATTGCATCAGCCCTTCTTCGCTCCTCCAGAGCTTCGAAGGGTACATCAACAACGACAACAATTACAAAGGCGCGCTCATCAACAAAGCGCGCCTTTCGTCCTTCAAACGCACCAAACATCCTTACGCGGGATGGAGCAGCCCGGTAGCTCGTCAGGCTCATAACCTGAAGGTCGTAGGTTCAAATCCTACTCCCGCAACCAAATACCAACTAAACGCCCCGCGCACCTCACATGCGCGGGGCTTTTTGATTCCGGACGGGTACTTGTCGCAGGAGGAAAGTTACAAGTCTCAACACGGTGTAGCGCGCCACTTGATCCTGGAGTTGCCGCCACTTGAATCTGGAGCACTCCGAACACGCCAGTTCTAAGGACGTTCTGGCCGCTTTTCATGCTCCTCTAAATCGGCCTTGTATCGCACGATCAGAGCGTCATATAGGGCGACGCGCGCCCGGCGTTCCGCAATTATCTCGGCCGTTATATCAACGTCCTCGCCGCCCTTGCCGCGCGTCCAGTGTGTGAGCGTTCCGGCCTCAAGCGGAGCCAGCCGTTCCAGGTCCTTGGCTCTCTCTTTGGTGTACGTTTGGATGGCAAAATCAACCAGCTCCAGGTAGCGATTGCCCTGCATCATTACCTCCTGCACCTTCTAAGTCTCAGTGCGGGCAGCGTAGCCCGATCAACAGGCGGGAGATACCCTCTAAGAAACCACCCCTTCGCGACGCGAAAAGCTGGCCCGGTAGCTTCGCAAAGCCAGCCCCCGGATGCGGTGGCCGAGCAGCTTCAGGCCCATCGGCCCAAGCTCCCGCCGCCATAGCTCCGTCGGGGTATCGTCGGGCCGGATAAAGCACCAATCCTGATCTAGTTCGCGGCCCGTGTCGTACCCGTCATCCAGCTCGTAGACCGTGCCCCCGGTGACCCTTTGGCCGGCCGCGATCGCCTGCTCAATGGCATCCTTGCCCCGGTATAGGGGAAGGAGCGAAGGGTGGTAGCCGATTGCCCCTAGCCGTGCCGCCTGTCGCGCCGGCCGGGTGACGTAGGCATGGGCATGAGCGCAGACGATCAGGTCGACGTTGTAGGGGAGATGCGCCGGAGTCACTTGCCGGTCGGCCAGGTGCAGGGATATGCGGTGCCGGATGGCCGCGACGCCGAGCCGATCGTCGGCCGATGGAGCGATCACGCGGGCCACCTCGACCTCGCCGATCGAGAGGCACCGCTCCAGCACCTTTTCACCCAGCCATTTCTGCCTCACGAGGGCCAGGCGGAGCGGCGCTACCAGCTCGGTCTTCATGTCGCCTCCCCGATGTATCGGAAACCCTGGACCGCCCGGAAATGGCCTCCGAAACCGGCGCCCGGCGCGTTGCTCTTGAAGTTCACGGCCGAGCGGGCGATCGACGCCTTCGACCGCTCGCGATTGTCGCCGTGAAGGACAGCCGAAACCTGCGTCCAGGAGCGATCACGCCGTAGGGCGGCCGCCAGGCCCGGGTGGCTGGTATGGAAGAGCGTCGGCATGCGAAGGCCGAAGCGGTTCTTGCCCGCCCGCCAGCGACCACAGACGGCATTCAGGAAGCGCATGCCGACGCCGGCGCCTTGCCACTCCGGCATGACGACCAGGCGGCACGCGCGGGCCTCCAACATGCCCGGCCTGGTCGAGAAAGCGACGTGGGCCACGGGCTCGTCATTCACAAAGGCGACGTAGCACCTGGCGGCGATCATCTTCGGCAATTTCAGATAATGATGCGGCTCAAAGTGCGGCCACCATCGCCAGTCGGTTTCGCGGATCTCCAGCTCGATCGCCGGCCGGCGCCTTCGCCACCTCGCGTGAAACCGCCCGTCCTTCAGATCCAGCACCCAATCGGGTTGCAGCCAGTCGATGATGTCGTAATGGCAGCTTAACAGCAGCGCCTGGCCGACTGGCCGCCGGCGCCAGGCTTTACCGAATGCCATGGCGCCCACGCGGGCGATTTGGCGATCGACAACAGACGAGAATTCGTCGACCACCACGCGGGTCACGTCGCCGGCGACTAGGCGCGCCAAGTCGGCGCGGAATCGCTCGCCATTAGACAGCACGCGATACGGCCGCAGCCATGTCGGCACGGAGCCGAGGCCCACAGCCGCCAGCGCCGCCGTAACGTCGTCAAAGGCCGCGCCGGGTGCGACGGCGTCGATGATCGGAGCATCGGGCCAATCGGGCGTGTAGACGGAATCCTGGCCCCACAGGCGCTGCCCTAGGCTGCTCTTGCCAGCACCGGATGGCCCGACGATGACGCCGAGGCGCCAGGCCAGATCCTCGATCGGCAGTTCGGCATCGAGATCGAAGGTGGCGCCGCTTTCGACATTGAAAAGCGACTTAACGCGAGCGGCGCGATAACTCTCCGCCTCATCGCAGCTATGGTGGACCGAGATCTTCATACGGTCACCACGCGGACTTCGTGGCGCCGTCGCAGCTTGTCATAGATGCGCCGTTGCTCGGCTTCATCGGCACACAGCACGATGACGCCAAATCGTGGGCGATATTTGAAGCCGTTACGGCCGGGGAGTTTTCGACGGGGTTGCGCCATGATCGTCCTCGCTGACGTCTGGCGCTTTGGTGCGCTCGGATTCCGGGGTCTCGCCCTGCGGATATGGTTGATAGTCCGGCAGCGCCGGCACTTTATTTCGATTTCCGCGCTGCCTCCAGAACGTACTATGAACAACAGGGCGCGGCAAGAACCGCAGCGTATCGACTCCATTGCGAATCACATCTACCAATAACCCGCCCCTGCAGGGGTGCGGGTTGGGTTTACCCATGCGTGTCGCAAGCACGCGGCTTGGGCTGTTTCCGCAGCCCGGCCCCCGCCAATTCGGGCGGGGGAGGTCTCTATGAGGTTGAGTGCGACCATGGCGTCTCTTTTGACGGTCGCCGTCCTGACTAATGCGATCGTCATCGTATGGTGGTACGAGCAGGCCAGTGCCCTCGGTGTTGGGCTTTGGTCTGAAAGCGCAGCGGCCTGGATGCAGGTAATCGGAACGATCGATGCGCTGGTACTCGCAGTTCTGATTCCGGCGTGGCAAAGAGATAAGGAACGACAAGATCGAGTTGACGAACACGACAAATTCGTCGACGCCTTCGGCCTCGTGCTGCTTCCCACGCTTAAGGCTTACGTCGAGAGCTTGCAGTCCGATCTCGATACTAATGCCCGCCAAGCCGAAAAGGAGAAGGGTAGCAAGACGAATTTCTATGCCCACGACGACCGCCATGGGATGGTCCAGTTTTTTAAGGAAAATTGGGAGGCTGTCTCTCGCTGCGACCGCCGAGTTGTAACCGGTGTTGCCAAAGCGGTGGCTCACGCCCGTAACGCCAGCCGCCACTACAGCAACGAACACGACGTATGGCCGATTGATGAAGGCGACGGCACCGTCTGGGACATCAGCCTCGGCGACAATGTTACATACCTTGCCTACGTCGCTGATCTGGAGGCAGCACTTCGCGAATGTGAAGCCATCGTTGCCTTTATCGAGGAATGATGGGGCATATCTTCTAGTCGTCATAGTCTTTCTTCAATCTCAAAACGTCGCGCCCGCAGATTGACCTGACGCCGCGTGACGGCGCCAAGCGCGGAGAGCGTACCGAAGACTGTGTCATGATTCTGATAGGCGCCACCCGGCTCCGGCACGACCAGGATGTTCTCCACCCGGCCGGCCAAGCGATCGAGGGCTGAAACCTGATTGTACCGCTCGGCATCGGTGAGGTTATCGAGCGAGAATTGCTGCACCCGCTGGCGATCGCGCCGGATGATGTATTTTTGGCCACCCTCTGAATAGCTGGCCGGGCCTTCATCCTTGAAGCCGTCGACTGCGCCCCAGGAGCGACCATAGGCCGGTTGCCATGCGTCGCCCGCCCACGCGGCACCCGCCTCGACATAGTTCAAGGCGATCGATGCGTCGCTTAAATCGATCTTCACATAACGCGCATTGATGGCCGCCGGCAGCAGCAGGGCCGCCTGCGCGATATTGCGCTTTAGCACCGTGTTGACCACCACGGCACCCATGGCGACGACGCCGCTGTCATAGAGATCGCCGGCATGGGCAGCACTCGACGATAGGCGCACCCGCCAGGTGGCGGCGGGTGTCACATTGCTGCCGAAGATCCCGAACAGCCGGCAAGGCTTGGCCGCCGTGAGGTCCGCCGTGATGAAGGCGGCCGTGCCCGGCGCGCTCCGCCATTTGGTGGCGAGATGGTCGACCAGGAGATTGGCGGCCGAGAGGGAGCCTACCTCCGACGAAGCGGCAAGGGTTGCCGCCTTGAGGTGATTGATCCAGGAGAGCGCGATCGTGGGCATGTCAGTCCTTCACCACATCACTACAAGGGAGCTGGCGCGCATCTGCACGTCGAGTTCGACCGTGATCACGACGACCGGCCGGCCACCGCTGAGGCCGTAACGGGGATTGTCGACGCGGATCACGTCGTTGTTTTCGAGAAGGTAGCCTTGCGATTGGCAAGCCACCCTCGCCAGCATCGGCATGCGGCCGTGGTTCGCGATGATGATCTCAGCTAGGCGCAGCGCCTCGGCCTGCTCGACGAAGAGCGAGTCCACGTAGATGTCCTGCGCCTGCGGATGCCGGATCTGGATCGCTGCGTCTTCGCTCTTCACGTAGCGTGCCGGCGAGGTGAGAAACTGATACCGCTCGGGCTGCGTGTCGATGATGACGCCGGCGATGTCCTGCGCCGACATCGGCGTCCAGTTGAGGCCCCAGCCAACCTGCACGCGCCAGAAGGGTGGGTTGAGGGTATCCGGCACGTCCATCAACGTGACCTCGATGCTGTCCTTATCATCGAGCGTCGCCTTCGGGGTCGTCGCATTGATGCCGCTCAGCATCGAGAGGGCGAGCGAGCCGACGCGCAAGGTACCGGTGCGACCATGCACCATGAAACCCAGCACCGGCCCCAGGAGGCGGTTGAGTGTCTGGACAGCGCCGGCATTCTCGGCCGGGATATAGAGGCCGATGACGCCGGGCCAGGCGAGCGCCAGGGCGGTGAAGCTCGGCCCGTCCATGAGCCCGTCCGACAGGTCCAGGCGATCGCGCAGGATTCGATAGACGACATCGGCCGTGTTGAGCGGCGTGACACCCCACTTGTTGTCGCCGATCACATCGGCGGTGACGATTCCGTCCGGGGAGGCGCCAAGGCGGACATAGCCGCCGGAGAGTTGGGTCGAATAGAACCCGGCGGCCGGCGCAGCGAGCAGGATATCGGCAACGTCGCCGGCCTGCGTCAGGGGAGCGGCGTTGACATAGCAATTAAGGACGCCGCCGGCCGAGCCATCGTGAAACTGATAGATGAGGTTGACCGGGTCGATGAGCTTCAGCTCGATATTGAGCGGCCGACCGAAGGCGAGCGGCTTCGGCACGCCGGCAAGATCCGGGGTGCCATCAAGGCCGCCGGTGCCGCCGTAGCGGTTCTTCTGGATTGGCTTGTCTAATGGCCACACCAGGTCGCGCAGGGTTAGCTCAATGCGACCCTTGTCGGCGCAGCGCCAGCCGCCAGCGGTGCCTTTGAACAGCGTTTGAAACTGGCTGCCGTCATAGAGCGGTGCGCCGATCTTCACTTCGACGTCGCGGCCGTCGATCGCCATGACGCTGATCATGTCGTCAAGGCCGCCGTCGCCATTGAGGAACGACTGCGTTGCAGAGGTTGGCACGACACGTTGCTGATCGAGTGGCGAAATCGGAATGGAGCGGGAGAGGCTAAGCGGTTGTTCGACGCGCGGTGAGAAATGCCGGTTCGGCCAAATTGTGTCGCTAGGCTCGCCGGTCCAGCCGCGATCGGAGAAGCCAACGGGTGCCGGGCCGGCAAGGCCCGTAGGCAGGATGCCGGCACCGCCCACGGGTGAAAAGGCGACGGGTTGTGCGCCGGGCAGCATCAGGCATCATCCCGCGTGAAGGGCGTCAAGATGACAATGGCGACCAGGTCGACGATCGAATCGTCTTGCAGCTTGATGAATTCTGGCGCTACCGGCGTCGTGGGAAGCGACGCCGAGGCGACAGGAACGGAAGCGACAGGGTCACCGGTCAGCACGGCTTACCAACCGGTCTCGATGTCGTAGGCTTCGACGGCCGCCGGCTCGTTCAAGGCGCGCACAGCGTCAATGTGCGACCAGGCCACGTCCCGGCGGAGCTCGACGGCATGCGCGGCCCAAAGGCCCAAGGAAATCATGCTGTCAGGGGTCGGTAGCGGATACCATGTGTTGTCTGCCATGCGCCACCCCTTGTCGATCATTCGCTGCGGCCAAGCAATCAAACCTGCGCTCGCCTTGACGACGGACGCTTGCTGCGTGGCGTCGCCAATGTTCCCCTGCGACTCCATGTCGAGCTGGATAGGGCGATTGCCGGCGAGCGGACATGGCACCAGACGCAGCGCTTGAGCGAGACGTTGCTTAATGGCGGCAATCTTCGCCACCCGAACCGGGGCTATCGGCCAAACCCAGGCACCGCCCTGCCAAAGCTGTGCGCCAGCGTCCACGGGGGCGGCGGCCACGGGCGTGGCGTTGCCGTAGGGGTGGTGTTCCTCAGGGCCATCGAAACAGCCCAGGCACTTTCCGGCCTCATCGACATAGAACATTTGCATGGCTTACCCCTTGATGCACTTGGCGCGAAATACGAGCTTCCAGTTTGCCGCCGTCAAGGTGGTGCCCGCGCCGCTGGTTCGATTGGTGATGTTCGGATAGTAAGTCTGATTGATGCTACCCCGCATGTTGGTGGCATCCGCCTGGAGGGCCCCACCGTAGGTCCATTGGACCGCCCCGTAATCGATCTCATCGCCAACGGCCCAATTTAAATCGGCGGTTTTGCACCGGAAGACAGCTTGATAGCAGTTCGGCTGTTCGCCGAGGCCGTGCGCGACGGTGAACACCGTCGAGAGTGCCAGCGTCTGCTCGGCGCTCTCGAATGAATAGAAGCCGGTGAGCGTCCGCCAGTTGATCCCGTCGCTGCGCAAAAGCACGAAATTGCCGGGGCGTAGCAGGCGCGTGGTAAGGCCGTCCAGCGTCTCGGCGCCGTTGGGATCGATTGTAACGTCACCAGACGCCGCAGAGTTCCGCACACCGATTGTGCCGCCGTTCCCGGCCGTGGCGGCAGCAAGAAGATTGAAGGTGACGCCGGCAGTCGTGAAGTTGATCTCGGTGCCCTTGTCGGCGACGACCATCGCATAGGTGACCGCCTTGGTAGTGACCGGGAGTGAAAAGGCGCCGCCGGCGTCACGGCGCGTCCGATAGTTGGCGCCATCGCTGCGGATCTCGGCGCCGGAATTCGGCGCGATCGTCAATGTGGCCGCGCCGTCGATCGTCGAAGTCGCAGGCGTAATCACGACGCTGCCGGCGCCGGCGTTCTGGCATTCCGTCCACCAGGGCGATGCAAAGGCGCCGGTTGCCTGCGAGAGGGTGACTGCGCAGCCGGCAGCATTGGTGAATACGATCAGTTTGCCGACGTCGGAAGCAAGGAAGGCATAAGCGGCGGCCGAGACGACCTTGACGCCGAGTGATCCCATTACGCACGGATTCTCGACCTGCCAGACATCGGCCGTCGCTTCGTAGACCAGCTCGGCGATGAAATCCTGCGGCAGCTCGCCGGGTTCCGGGTCGAGCGTAACCCCGCGTTTCTTGATCGCCTTGGCGCCGAGCGAATTATGATTGTAGGTGCAGGCGCCGCTGTTGGTGAGTGGGATCTTCACATGGACACGCATGCCACCAACCAGCACGGTCGAGGCGACGTCCGTGGCGCCGGTATAGGCGGCCGCCGTGCCGCCGGCGATGATGTAGCGGTGGCGCTCACCTTCCGGCCCGAAGTCCTCGGCGACCGCCACCAGGCTGACGATCTTGTCGGAGGCGTCCGGCCAGGCGATCGGGCTGCCGGTCGACGATTGGATCAGGCGATCGCGGCTCAGGGTCGACGGTCCGCCAGCCGTGAAGGTGCCTTCATTGACTTCGAAGACCGTCCCGTTCTGCATCTCGACCTTGTAGCGATACTTCTTGCCGCTCACGCAGACCGAGGCGAAGGGCACCACGCCCTTGGAGGTCACGGTGCCACTGAGGTTATAGGTGCCGCCGCCGGCGGTGTTGGTGGTCTGCTGGACGTTGTTGCGGATCATAGATTACCCCTTCGCAGCGACCGAGGTACGGCCGCTCCATGATTGGTTGGCCGTCGCATGTTGGTCGGCAATGCGGGCCGCCCTGGTTTCGGTGGTGAGTTTGCCGAGTTGCTGCGAGAAGCTGGCGGCGAGCGTTTGCAGGCCATCGGCCTGGCCGTCCCGGATCTCTGTCAGCAGCTTGATGGTTTTCGGTGTTGGCTGCGCCACTCGCCAGGCCGCCGCTGGCGCTGCCGCCCATGAGCTGCGTCATGACCTGGTTGAGGGCCGCGACCTTGTTGTCGTTCGCCGGATCGCCGGTTAGCTTGACCTTGCCGCCGGTCAAGGCACTGATCAGGCCATCGCTGCCGCCGTCGTGGCCATCGCCCACGCCACCGCCGGTACCGCCGCCGCTGCCGGTGGAGGAAGAGCCGCCCATCATAGAGCCGCCGGTACCGCCCAGCACATCAGGGCCAAGGTTCATTTCAAACGGCCGGCCGAGCGCGCTGCTGATCTGGTCGGCAATGAGGCCAAGGCCGGGGAAGCCGAGGCCCATGCCGATCGCTCCGACAATGGCCCCAACGGGATCGAAGCCCCAGCTCGCTTGGCCCGTGTTTGAAGGCGCGTTCGGATTCGATGAGGGGAGATTTTTCGACTGGTCGTAAGGATTGATTTCGTTAAAGCCGAGAAGGCCGGCAAAGAAATTGCCGATCTGGTCCAGGATCGTGTCGCCGACGCCGGCGTAGTCGCGATAGGCCTCGTTATCGTTGACGGCCTGCTTGTTCTTTTCCTTGACCTTGGCGAGGCTCTCGGTGCCCGACATCATGCTGTTGAGATCAGTCGGGCCGTTCTTGTTCGAGCCAATTCCGCCGCCAACACTGTCGCGGTTCGCCTGCCCGCCGTCCTTCGTGCTGTCATGCATGCCGCCGCCTGTATGGCCGCCGACACCAGAGCCGTCCTTGCCATTCATGGCGCCACCGCCGCCGCCGAATTGCAGCAGGCCGGTCATCGGATTGACAGTGCCCGAACCACCGAACGCCTTGAGGATCTTCGCCTCGTTGTCATTGATATGGGCGACCATCGTGTCGCCATTGGTGTGGTAGCGGTTGACGAGCTGTCCGGCCATGCGCGCGTTGATGACCATGGAGGAGGAGCCGGCGTTGATCAGCTCCGGACCTTGCTCGCCCACCCATGAAAGGCCACTGGCGACGCCACCGCCGGCGAAGCCGGGAATGTTGCCGAGCTTGCGCGTCAGCTCAACAATTTGATCGTAGATCTTCGCGTAGGCCTCGGTGGCGCCGTAATAGCCCTTGGCGACCTGGAGATAGTCGCGGGCGGCCTCGACAAAATTGGCGTTGTCGTTGGCCGCCACGACGTCGTTAAAGCGGCCCTGCGCCTGGCTGAGCTTCTGGGTTGGTGTGTTGGCGGCGAGATCGCCAAGCGTCAGCTCGTCGAAGAACTCCCGGAAGGAATCCTGCATCTCATTGAGGCCGGCCTCGACGATTGCCTTGCGCTTCAGCGCATAGAGCTCCTCGACGTTGGCGAGGTCGAGGCCCAGCTCGGTCGCGACCGCTTTCCGCGCCTCGTATTCTTTCTCCAGCTCGGCCATGGCATAGGCTTGCGGGTCTTTGATCTGCAGGATCTCGCTATCGACGCTGTCGGCGAAATTCTGCCGGAAGACCTCAGTCACATGCTCGACCGAGAGGCCATATTCCTCGGCCGTCGATTTGGCGGAGGCCAGCGCCTTCTTCAAATCGGTCAACGCATTGGCGGCGGCGATCGCCGGCGTGCGGATCTCGTCGACCCGGTCATAGAACTTGCCGAAATCCACCATCTTGGTGAGTTCGTCGGCGTCCTGAATGCCCATGTTGTCGTTGTTCTTGAAGGCATTCTTGAAGATGGTGAGGATGGTCTCGGAGACGCCGCTGACCAGGCCCTTCTCGGCGGCCACGGCAAGCGACCCGCTGAGGAACTGTGGCACGAACTGCTCGGCGGTCTCGGAGGTGCCGATATACTGATCGGCAAAGCTGCCATAGAAGTAGTGTTTTTCACCCTTCTTCTTCTTGCCCTTCACCTTCGACTGATAGACCTCCTGGACCTGTGCCTCGGCCGAGGGGTCGAACGTGGCACCAAGATCCAGGAAAAAGTCATTGAAGGCGTGGGACATGGCGTTGCCGAGTTTGCCGCCAGCCTGGTTGTCGGCCTTCATGCCCTTGCCCTTGGTATAGGCAAAGGTGCCGTCGACATCGAGCATGCCCAGATCGTTGAAGCCGAGCGTGGCACCCGCAACGCTCTTCTGCTTTTTCCACTTCTCCTTCTTGCCGAACATGCCGCCGACGAATTTGCCCAGCATCGAGCCGACCGTGGCGCCGATCATCGAGCCGACCGGACCGAAATACGAACCGGCGATGCCGCCGATCGCGCCGCCGACTCCCGCGCCGATGCTCTCGCCAGCGCTGCCGCCCGAGGCATAGGTCGTGGCGCCGGCCATCAGGCCGGAGAAGATGCCACCGCCGACTGGGCTGTTGAGCATCCCGCCAAGGCCGCCGGCGCCGCCCGATCCGAACATACCCGACGTCGCCGGTGCGCCTGCGCTCGGGCGTGGGCCGCCGATCGCCGGCGTTCCAGCGTTGCCAAAGAACATCGACCCGATGCCTGTATTCAATTGGCCACCGTTGAGGCTCCCGCTGAGGATGCCGCCGCCGGTACCGCCGGTGCTGGCGCCGCCATTGCCGCTGCCAAGGCCGAGCTGGCTGCTGAGATCGCCCATGCCGAGATTGCTCAGCACGCCGCTCACGATCGGCCGGAAGATCAGCAGCGTGGCGATCTCGGCCGCTAGCTGCTTGAAGACGTCGAGGAGCGAGCGGCCGAAATCCTTAAACGATTTCACGTTGCCGTCGAGGATCTTGCGGAACATCGCCGACCAGGCTTGCTGGCTGCCTTGCAGCGCCTTTTTGAACGGCTCCTGCATCATCTCCGCCGACTTCTTGGCGGCGTCAGTGATCTCCTTCTGGCGATCGATGGCGGCGTTGAGCTTCGTCTGATCGTCCAGCAGCGCCTTAAGGCGGCCGCGCTCTTCGGCGGTGATCGGTCGGCCGAGCTGCTCCTTCAGCTCGACCTCGGCGCGCAGCAACGGAATGAGCGCCTTGCGGCCGTTAAGTTCTAGCCGCAGTTCCTCGTTCTGCTGTTCGAGGTCCGCGATGTACTTGGCGAACGTCTTGGGTGCCTCGGCCTGCTTTGTCAGCAGGTCGACGCTTTCGTCGATCGCCTTGTTGAGCTGGCGCTGATCAGCCAGCCAGGCGGCGATCTGTTCGACGGTGACGCCGGCCGCGCGCTCCAGGCCAGCCAGGTCGTCCGTGCCGAGCTTGGCCGCCTGGCCGAACTCCAGCAGCATGGCCGTCGCCTTCTGCGCATCCTTGGTGATGTCGAGGCCTTCCAGACCACCACCGTCGATCGCGATCTTCTGGGCGGAGAGATCCGCGATGCTCTGCGCCAGGTCCTGGATCTGCGCGCGCGCCTTTTTGATCTTGTCGACCAGCCCTGTGTCGGAGCTGCCGCTGCCGGCGCCGGCGTCGGCAACTACTTCGCCGTTCAACAGCCCTTGAAGCGCGATCTTTGCGTCAAGGATCGACTGCCGCAGCGTGTCGATCTGCTCCCAATTCGAGGCAAGCTGGTTCTTGAGGGTCGGGATGCGGCCGAAAGTGTTGGCCGGGTCCGTTTTGTCGTTCTCGTCATAGAGCGGCGACATATACGAGCGCTCTTTATCAAGATCGCCCTGGAGCTGATCCTGATATCGGAGGCGCTCCGCCAGAGCCTGCTGTTGGGTGGCGATTGCCTGCTGCTGCTTCTCGGCCGTGAGCTGGCGCTCCAGCGAGGTCATTTCCTTGATCTTGTCCGAAGACAGCCGGCGGGCGTCATCGGTGACCTTCATCGCGTCGGCCAGGGCCTTTTCCTGGGCAGCGGCTTCCGCGTTGGCCATCACCAGGGCGCTGACGCCGGCAACCACCAGGCCGATCGCCACGGCAACCATACCGAACGGCGTCGCGACAAAGGCTAGGCTCTCGATCGCCAGGGCACGCATGCCGAGGATGGCACCCTGCAGCCAGATGCCGATGTTGATGGCGACCAGGCCGGCCACGGCGGCCGCCAAGGTGTCGATATGTGGGGCAAGGGCCACGGCGGCGTCGATCGCCAACTGGAGGCCGGCGGACAGCGCCTCGGCAAAACGGGCCACGGCCTCGACGACCTGTGGCTCCGCCAGCTTCTTGGCGAGATCGGAGATGGCACCGGCAATGGTGGTCGTGGCGCCGCTGGCAGCGTCGGAGAGGCCCACCAGGCGCTGGAGGGAGTTGCCGAGTTGGGTGAGCGCCCGGCCGACCGTCAGCGGCATGCGGGCAAATTCCTGCCCGATCTTCGGAGCTTCCTCGGTGAGGGCCTTCAATATCATTTGAACGGTGAGCTGACCCTGCTCGGCCATGGCGCGCAATTCGCCTCTGGTCTTGCCCAGGCTATCGGACAGGGCCTGCGAGAGACGCGGCGCCTGCTCCATGACGGAATTGAATTCATCGCCGCGCAGGACGCCCGAGGCGATCGCCTGGCTCAACTGCACGATCGCGGCCTGCGCCTCGGCAGCACCCGCGCCGGACACCACAAAGGCCTGGTTGATGGTCTCGGTGATGGCGAGGAGCTGGCGCTGGCTCGTGCCGAGCTGGGCCGTCGCCTGCGCCAGCCGCGTGTAAAGGGTTGCGGTGCCACCAAAGGCCTGCCCGGTGCGCTGCGACACATCGAAGAGCTGGCTCTGGACGGCCTTCAGCTCGAGGGCGGACTTGGTGACGAGGGAGAGGCGGCCCTCGGTCAGTTTCCAGGCGTCGGCCCATTGGATAACCTGGCGCACGACGAGAGCACCACCGACGACAGCGACCAGACTGCGCAATTGCGAGGTCATGCTGCCGGTGGCGGACGAGGCACGCTGGGCGGATCCGGTCAAGCGATCGAACTGTCCGGCGGCACCACCGGCAGCGGCCGCAGCACCCGCAACACCGGCCTTGGCCGCCCCCGCCCCGGCGGTAAACCGCCCGAGAGCATCGCGGGCCTTGTTGGTGGAGCTGGCCGTCCGCTCGGCACTATCCGACAGGCGGCGGACTTCGCCGCTGGCGTCGCGGGTGGCAGCTCGCAATCCGCTGCTATCGCCCGTCAGGATGAGGGAGGCGCGCATATCAGTCATCAGCGCGCCCCACCCATTCTAGCGATCTCTGCCTGGCGGTCCTGGTCGGCTTTCGCCACCTTGCGGGTTTCGGCGACATAGGCGGATTCGAGGACCTGAAGATCCTCGAACGCCCGCTTTGAAACATGCCGTCGCATCATTTTGAGGCCCGCTTGAACGCCGGCATAATCGAGGCCGGTCGGTAATCCGCTGGAGGTATCCCGGCGCCATTGCGTCATGACGCCGAGGAAGAGCCGGAGGCTGTCCAAGTTCTCCGGCCAGATCTCGATCAAGGAGTTGTCCGCTTCGGCGGCTTCCATCGCCTCGATCTCTTCTTCCGCCACACCCATCATGCGGAATTCGTCTTTGACCTCGTCTCCTGCCGTCGCTGCTGATCGAGGGCCGCGCGCGATCGCCTGCGCGGCCTCGATTAGTTTTTTTGCCGACCCGTCCCGTTGATCGCTTCGGCGAGATACGCCTGCGACAGCGCCGCCAGGACCAGCGGCTCATCCAGGAGACGATCGCGCGCCTCCTCGGTGAACTCTGCTGGCGACCCGTCCTCATTCTCGACATTCTCGAAGCCGACAAACACCTGCTTAAGCAGTTCCAGGTCCTCGCCGGCGGCGCGGAGCGCGTTGATGTCACTGACCTTCAGCGACTTGAAGATGGCAAAGAAATCGATCTGGGAGTGCGTGCCCTTTTCATTCGGCATGCGGATAAGGATCTTCGTCTTGAAGCGGCGCTCGGTTGCGAGTTTGAAAGCCATGGGGATCTCCGTGCGTGGGGGAATAGAATTGGCCGGGATTTCACCGGCCTCCGGCTGGACAGTTTCCGCCGGTAGCCCAGCTATAGCCGCCGGGCGGTAGCCGCATTTTCAGCGGCGACATCCTCGTTAGGTGATGGTGATCTTCACCTCGTCGTTGCCAAGGCTCGGGGCGAAGAGCAGGGGCAAGTTCATCATGATCTCGCCCTGGTCCTGGCTGTAGGTCGGCCGGCCGATTTCCACGGCAGGCGCATCGATCTGCACCATGTTGCCGGCCACCGTGCCGTGCTTCACAGAGATCGCGGCGCGCGTCCGGTTGATGGCGATGCCGAAGAAGTCCTTCAGGCTCAGATCCGGGCTGACGATGACAGCGGTGCCGCTCGGCTTGCGGTCTACCAGCTCGATCGATTCCTGACCGATGAGGAAACGGCCCTCGATCTGGTTGGCCATATCCAGTTCGAACGACTGGGCGACGCACGAGAAGCCGTGGATCGAAAAGATCGTCGTGTTGTTCTTATTGACGGTGACCGGCGTCTTCCAGGCCGTGAGTGTCAAGGCCGGGAGCGCCGCCGAGGTGACGGCGACGAACAAACCCTTGAACATGTAGCGCCAGACCGGGAGGCCGTTGGCATTGATCGACGCGCGCACCGAACCGCGCGCGCCGAGCAGGGCGTGCTTGCTGCCGCCGAAGAAGAAATAGATCGTCGCCGATTCGAACGCGGCCGAGATAGGCGAGTATTCGGCTTTCACCGAAGCGGTGAGCGTCTCGGCAAAGCCACAGGCGCGGTGCAACGGCGCATAAGCCGGCGCTGTGCCGGCGGCACCGGCGCCAGTCATTTCGACGTCGAAGCTGAGCGTGGCGTGCGACTTGACCAGCAGATCGCCGTTGTTACCCAGCCAGGGTAGCTCGATCTCACGGCTGATGCTGTCGCCATCGAGCGGGGTGAGTTCGACATTGAGACCCTGCACCGCATTGGCCACGCCGGTCGGCACCGAATCCGTGCCATAGACCGTCTCGACCTTGAAGGTGAGGGCTTTAGCTCTCCATTTGTAACCCATGTGAGATTACTCCTTAGCTCTGGCGGCGACGGCCGGGAGTGCCGCCTTCGCTCGGGTTGGAACCGTCGCCGGCGGGTTCGGTCTTCGGCGCAGCGGCCGCGGCTTCCTCCTCGGTCTGCTTTCGCGCCGCCTCAGAAATGATGTCGTCAGCTTTGGCGCGGGCCGTCGCGCGCTCGGCGTCGGTCATGTTCTGACCCTCGACCTGCAACGCCGTGCCATCCGCCTGCATGATGAAGCTGCCGCCGTGACCATTCATGTCGTCTCTCCTTGTTGCCGGCGGCGCGTCAGGCGCGCAGATACCAGCGGGTCAAAACATCGATTTGCAGAAACACACAGCCGGCCTGGATGCCGACCAGGCGCACGCGCCGCAGCTCCATCGGATCGCAGCCGGAGAAAGGCACCCAACCGAGGAGTGCTACCTTCACGTCGTTGCCGAGTGCGTCGAGGATGCCGCGCGCCTTGGCACCTTTGCCGTCGCCTTTGACGCCGTGCACCAAGACGATGCCAACGGTTTCGGTGCCGCGTTGGCGGGTCTCGCCGATCATATCGGCCGCCGGCTCGAAGTCCTCGGCGATCGGCACCACCCACGCGGTCGGCGTCTGGGTCGGCACGACGCCTTTCTCGACCATCAGGGCGAGATCCGCGACGTCTTCAACGCGGCCTTGAAGGGCGGCGACCTGGGATTTCACCCGGGCCATGGTGGCGTCGATGACTTCGATCGTCATTGTGCCGCCCTCAAGGCGTCGGCGATGACGTCGACGATCATTTCGCGATCGCCCGCGCCGATGCCGAGGAATGGTCTCGCCGGGATGGTGACGCTGCGCTTCGTGACCCACATATCGCCGATCTTGAATCGCAGGCCCTTTGCTGCCTTGGCGACGATCTTCGCCCCGAACTGGTGGACGGCGGCATAGATGACATTGGTGCCGACTTCGACCTGCGACGCGGTCGCGCGGTGCGTGATGGACTGATAAAGCCGGGCGCTCTTGCGGAGCGTGCTGCCGCCTTCCGCAATGGCGCGGATTGATCGTGGCCATGGATTGCCGTCCGGCCCTTGCTCCTGTTCGAAGCGCATCTGGGTACTGGTAACCAGGCCGGCGCCGATCGCGTCCATGATCGGCTGCGGATCTGCAGCGACATGCTCCAGCCTGGCCAGCTCGGCCTTGGCAGCGATGTCGTCCAGGCGGAAGGAAAGAACGGCTGACATCAGAAATCCACCATGTTGGTGCGGGTGAACTTCCGGTCATCGCCGGAATACTGCGCGCCGGATGACACAGCGTCGGATGCGGCGGCCACGGCGGCGCTCAGCATGGTGATGCCGTTCGCCAGCTCGCGCAGGCGTGCTATCGCATTCTCGTAATCGGCCTTCACGGCGTCGGGATAGACCGAGGCGTTGCCGTGCAGGAGATAATAGGCGATGTGGGTGGTGTAGAGGTTGATCTCGGCCGGCACCGGATTGACCGGCAGTGCGTAGCGGCCGCGCAGATAGCTGTCGACCATGGCGGTCGCCTTGCCGAGCGCGTCGGCGATCGTCGCCACGTTGACCACCCCGGCCGGGGGCTGGTCACGATCGGTCAGCGAAATCAGCGCCTCAACACTGGCGTGTCTTTCGAGATCGATTTGCAGGGCGTAGGTCAAGCTGTCACCCCGGTGGGGAAGTAAGGCGGGCCGGTGCCTATCGCGCAGTCACCGGCCCTTCCTGGTGGGCCAAACCATCGGCTAAGCCGATGGCGCGACGGCCCTGGTATTAGGTGGCCTTCTTGGCGGGTTTCTCTTCCGCCAGTTTCTCGACTGCGCCGACGGCGGCCAGGTCGGCCACCTCTTCGTCGTCGATGTCGATGATGGCGCCGATCTCGCAAGCGGCTTTGCCCGGCTTCGTTCTGATCGGCGTGAGCGCCTTTACCTTCATGGGGATCTCCTATTGACCGCGATCGGGCCGGCGACGGGGTGCGCCGCCGGCGTGTCGAGCGCGTCGATTAGTTCGGGGACTGGAAGAGGTAGCCGGCCGAGGCGGCGGCAATGACCGGAGCGCGCTCGTAAGTCACGGGCACGATCCAGCTCTTGTTCGGCCGGTCGGCATAGATCTCTTCGACGCGCGGATCGCCGTCCATGGCATAGGTGAAGCCGAAGCCGGGCGTGTCGGCATCTTCCGGCACCGGCGGCACATAGCAGAGGCCGGCATTGTTGCCCCAGATATCGCTGGCGACGCCGGCATCGGTCATGCTGATCGCCGCGCCGACATAGACGTTGTCAACCTGCAGGATGCCCTTTGCCATCTCCGGCGACACCATGCCGTCCGGATTGGTGTACTTGAAGCGATCGACCACCTGTGGATTGTTCTTGAAGGCGTTCCAGGCAACCGGCGAGAACCAGGCCGTGTTGGGATAGACGCCGCACTGTGAGCGGATGGCCTCGCGACCGGTGTCGAAATCCGTCACGGGCACGCCGGTGCCTGCCGACCATTTGGTGCCGCCGGCCAGGGTGACCCTGTTGGAGGCGGCATACGTGGCGAGCGTCGTGACGAGCGTGGCGCCTTCGACCTCCAGGGACTTGAGGGCGATCGACATGCCCTTCTTTGTCGCGTTCGTCTGGAGATTGATGCCGACCACGGCTTCGGCATCGCGCTGATGCTCGAAGGGGATCGGAATTTCGAGCGCGTCCTGCACCAGGGCGTAGGGCTTGCCGGTGTAACCGAGCGCGACGCGCTTGGTACCACCGCCAGGCGCGCGGCGGAGGTTGTAGCTGAGAAAGGCTTCCTTGCCGAACTCGATGATTTGCCCGCCGGCGGCGAACACGGGGACGCGCGGCAGAATCAATGGCACCATGAATGCCGGATTGGAGTAGCCGATAGCAACGCTGCTAAGGACCGGGTCGATCACGCGCACCTGGCGCAGGGACATATTGGTGGTCACGGTTGAACTCCTTTTGAAGGTAGCGGGCGCGGATCGCCGTTAGGGTGGCGGGCCGGTATCAGTTCGGGATGAGCAGCACCTCGATAGAGTCGCCGAGGGCGAGAGACTGTTGCAGGGCGCTGCCGACGACGACGCCGGCGGCCTTGGTAATGACACGGCCCGAGGCGTCAACTTCGACCTGGGCACCGGCCGCGATAGCGCCGCCGGCTTCGACCACGGCCGTGCCGAGGACGTCGACGGCAATCTGGTCGCCGATCGCCGCGTCGGTACGTGTGACACCGAGGCAGCGGGCGGCCGCAGCCGGCACGGCGCCGGCATGGGTGATGAAGCGGTTCTTAACGAGAACGGCGGTGGCCGCGATGCTCAACACCAAAACGGAAAGGGCTTGTTTGCTCATCGATCAGATCCTTGTGTACGTCGCCTTAGTCGGGCGCGGGTGGGCGGGTGTGTTGCTGGTCGCGGTCGCCGACCCATCTCGCAATGGATCGAAGACCGCGACCCTCCCCACACGAACGGTTAGGCGACGACGCGGAGCGCCGCCTCGTAACTGACGTTCGGGTTCTTGGCCATGTGCGCGCGCACCTTGTTGTGGAGGGCGATGCGCTCGGGATCCATGGTGGTACCGGGCTGGGTCGGAATGCCGACAGCAATCTTGTCTTTGCCTTCGCCGGCGGCGGCGAGTGTTGCCTGCACGGTGCCGGGGTCGACCACGACGGGCGCGCTCTCGGCCCATTTGTTGAATGCCGCCAGGTCGCGCTTGGCTTCGGCAGTCCAGTAGTCTTTCTGCGCCGGCGTCACCTTGCCGGCGCGCATCTGGGTTTCGACGGCAGCGATCGCATCGGCTTCCTTGACCTTCGTCTGGAGCGAAGCGAGATCGGTAACGACCTTGTCGTGGTCCGCTTTCGGCACGAAGGCGGCGGTGTCGAGGCGCGCAAGGGCACCGACCGCTGCGGTCGCGATCTCGACGCTGGTCTTGCCCGAGAGGTCGAGGGTCTTGCCGAGGGTGTCGAGCTGGACGCGGAGATTCTGCGCGGCGGTGACGATCGCGCTGGCGTCGCTGTCCGTGGCAATGGCGAGCGCAGCGCAAAGCGCCGCCGACTGAGAGGCGT
The DNA here is from genome assembly GCA_016712715.1 of Rhodospirillaceae bacterium. Classification (NCBI taxonomy): domain Bacteria; kingdom Pseudomonadati; phylum Pseudomonadota; class Alphaproteobacteria; order Rhodospirillales; family Rhodospirillaceae; species Rhodospirillaceae bacterium. The sequence goes on along the minus strand of JADJQM010000001.1, from coordinate 799,842 downwards.
TCATGGTGGCTTCCTTTTCTTTGGCGGGAGGATCGGTCGGCAGGCCGCCGGATTGAGACGCCAGGGCCTGCATGACGAAGTTCGGTTTGTTGACCAGGCCGGCGCCGGTGAGCCGGAGGATCTCGCCGGAATCCTTCAAGACGGCGAAAGCCGGGGAGATGAACCGGTATTCCTTGTCGGCAATCGACGCCGATGCGCGGCTGGTCCACTCGACCTCGCCCCACAATCCGTCAGCGTCCGATTCCAGCTTGGTGATCCAGCCGGCGGCCGGCTTCTCGACGCCGGCGCCCTGCGGCAGATCCGAGAGGTGGTCGTAGTCAATGCTGAGCGGGAGCTGGCTGGCGGCGATCATCTTCGCGATGTCGCCGACGCTATACGGGCCTCGGCCGTCCTGCCCGCGCCAGGCGGCGCCGGTGACGGCTTCCTTGGGCAGCAACTGGATGCGGGCCGGAGCTTTGCCGGCCAGGTCCTGGGCTGCGACGATGACGTTCGTGGGGGTCTTCATACCCCCGGAAGCTAGTCGTCGGGAGCACCGCCTCGGCACCCCGAACATGCTCGGCGGGGCCGGGGCAAGGGGGTCACGCGGTCAGGACCGCGAATTCGGGGTGAGTATGGGGATTTGGCACCGGGCTGGCAATTGCCCCTGTCGAAAATTGCCGGATGGCCTCCGGGTGCCCGCCAGGGCCTTCAAAATGCCCTTCAAATGGGAATAGGGTATGGTCGGGGCTGCGACGGGGCCGGTGCATGTCTGCGAGCCGCTTTCGGTAGAGTTAGAATCCAAGGGGCAATCGTCATGGAGAGCGACCGAAAAGTTGAGCAGTTCTTTGCTTCTATCTCGGGGGGCGAGTCGGCATATAGCGACGGGCTCTTTACATATCTTGCTGTCAGGCAGGAAGCGGCACTGTTGCTGGTCTCCGGAAGCTTAACCTACCAATTTCGGCCAGCGCCGACCGTGATGCCTGTCTTCAATTCGCCCTCGATCCAGGTTGGGCAAGTCCGATTCAGCGACCTAAAAATGACTGGAAGACAAATTGTCGCGGCGTTGGAGGCCGGAGAAATCGAGATTCCAGGGGGTAGATTACTTTTCAGCTCCCCGCCCCACGGGCTGCGCGAATCTGGTTTTACCCCTTTCAGTCCAGGAGGAATTACAACGCAGCGACGCATCGCTTCATTGTTGTTGGCCGGCCAAGCTACCGATGGCTGGTTGTACGAGCCCCATATCGATTGGGAACTACGAGCAAGTAATCCCCCCTATCACAGCCTGCGAGATCTTCAGCATGCCTATGGCCTAAATGCTGGCATTCCGCCGCATGCTTACATTGAATTCACGGCCATCACTATTGCCGAGATCGATGCGGGGGAGTCCACGGTCGACGGTACGAAAGCAAGAGTTGGAATCTTTTTTTCACCTCACCTGCCCACCGACAAAGTGTCGCTCGGATTGATCGTCCAAGGAATCGACCAAGTCCATGAGCGGCGGTATTTTTCTAGCAATGACCTCACATGGACCACCCGTGAGCTTAGTCAATACGGCCTTTTGGAGGTGACCGTGCCCGAAGGCGCTATCGTGAATTGTATTGTCTCCTATGACGGCCTAGCACAACACTACTTCTGGATCGGCGACCCCAAGGTTACTAGAAATCCTCGTCGCGCCGCTCTGGAGGCCGCCGACGGTGAACTGAAGCACATGGTCGAATTCCTGAGCGCCAAAAAGAAGCAGCCTCAAGACGATTTCGAGCTGGCCGTGGCTTGGCTTTTTTGGCTGCTAGGATTTAGCGCCGCACATTTGGGAACAGTCAGCACAAAGCTGATGGACTGGTCCGACATGATCGTTGCAACACCTCGCGGAAACCTCGCCATCGTTGAGTGCACGGTGGGCAATCTAAAAGCCGATACGAAATTGCAGAAATTAGTCACGAGGGTGGCCGAGGTTCGGAAGCGCCTAGATGCTGGCAACAACAAAAATATCCAGCTTCTGCCAGTAATGGTATCCGCAAAGGATCAAGCGGAACTTGATGCGGAGATCGAAGAGGCGCAACGCTATGGCGTGTATGTGATGACGCGGGAGTCGATTGATAGTGCATTGGCCCGGACGGCATTCATCAATAACGCAGACCGCACATTTGACGAAGCACTGGCAGAGACGGAAGAGGCCAGACTCCGGCTAAACAAGGCTAAAACGGATGTTGAAACCTTGGCCTAGCCGGCCTATCTTTGGGTACGAAGGAGCTGCGGTGGGGATGCTGCCCCCGATACCCAGGTCCCGGTGCCGGCGGCGCGCATGCCGCTAGGCTCCATCCTCTCACCGCCCAAAGAGCAGTTTTCCCCGGCGCTGGCTTTGCAGATAGCCGAGCTGCGACGAGGGAAAGAAGGTCCAGGCCTCCAGCCGACCGCGCACCACTTGAGCGGCCATGACCAGGCCGCGCTTTCGCGTGCCATCGTCCAGCACCTTGATCAAGCGCTTCCGCAATTCGACCTTGCCCGTGCCCTGGTGGCGCTCGAAAGACAGCCAGATCTCGAAGGGATCGGTGAGCAGCTCGGGCAGGAACGGCACGAAGGGCGCCCGCTCGATCGGCATATGTGTCGCCAGGCTCTCCGCATTGACCGCGACGACACTGCCGTCTGGTAGATCGAAGGTACGTTCACGGCCACCGATCGCATGGCTGATCGCCGACGCCATATTGTCGACGGACGATGCCTTGGCGCCCACAGTGGCGACCGCTTTGTCGATCGGCACGGCGGCCGGGCGGCCAAGATCCCGCCAATCGCCCGGCGTCAACGTCTCCCAGCTCTCGCTGCCGGCGCGGCGCCAGGCGTCCATCACATCGTCGGAGAGCTTGCGGCCATGGGCAGCGAGGCCAGGGCTATAGCCGAAGCCCGGATCGATGCCCTGCGGCACCTTCATCAGCACCTGGCCACCCGGCATGTTGACCGGCCGGTCGATGAGGTCGATCGGCGGTGCCGCATCGCTCACCTTCAGGCCGAAGCGTTTGAGGTCGATTTCCGAGATTGACTGGATCGTGCAGCGGCAATTCCATCCATTGGGCGGGCAATGCGTATCCCAGAATGGATCATCGACGGCCAAGATGGTGCCATGCCAGGCGCGATGCTCCGGCCGGGTCTTCGTGTCGAGGATGGCGACGTAGCGAAGATAGGGCCGCAATGCCTTCACGCGCTGAGCCTGAGCCCATTTGCCGGTCGAGTAGGCCATGCGGAGGTTGGTGTTGTAGATTATGGCCGAGCGCCAGCCCCGGCCGCCGTTGTAGCTCCAGCCATGCGTTGCGACGATGCGGTCGAAGTCGGCGCGGAACTCGGCAAGTGTGGTGCCCTGGTCTAAGGCCTTTTGAATGGCCCCCTGGAAGTCCTTCAACAGCGCATCCTTGGTTGCGCCGGCGACGACGAAGGCGCGCGCATGCATGCCCTGCCACAGATCCGTCCAGGTCGCGGTCGGCAGGCGCACCTTGTCGCGAAAGAAGTCGGCCGCCTCGGTGAATGGGACCGCGCCCGGAGCCGGGTTAGGCGCCATCAGGCCGCTCCGATCTCGTCAGCGCCCTTGACATGCGCGAGCAACATCGCATCGGCGAGCAGATCGCCTAGCTTGGTGAGGTCGAGCGAGGGATAGAGATCGAGCAGCCGATCGGCAAGCTGCTGCAGGCTGGTAATCGTCGGATCTTGCACGAGAGTACGGATCTGATCGACGGCGCCTTGCATCACCGCCTGCGTCTGCTGATCGAGGGCGTCCTCCAGATCGTCGACATAATCGCGCGGGCCACTGATGCCAGGGTGGCGCGACGCCACATGCTTGTCGGTTGGTTTCGTCTCATCGTCCGCCACGTCATCCTTGGCCGGCAGCGTCTGGCTTTCCCGAGACGGGCCGAGCAGCTCCTCATCGTCGGCCGGGTCGGGAATACCGAGCTTGTCGCGGATGCTGGACATGCCGACCTTCAAGCCCCGGTCGATCAACGCCGGCAGCGTCTTGCCTAGCATCTCGTGATCCATCGCCTCACGATTGCCGATGCGCAGCGTCGGATAGGCCTTCTGCGGCCCATAGTTCAGATCAACCATCGGCCGCACGAGCATGCGGTTGATGGCAGCGGCGAGCTGCTTGGCGTCCGACCGCTTGATGTCTTCGCGGACCTCATTGTGGACCTTGCCGACCGCATAGCCGCCGGCGATCGCGTCCGTGGTGCCGGTCTGCCCGACCACCACCTTGGAGACCTGCTGGTCGAGATAATTGGCAAGGCTGCTGAAGAGCTCGACCGATTTGGGCGCGTCGACCTGGAGCTGCTCGATCACCATCGAGGTCGGGATAATGGCGGCAAAGTCTGTCGAAATGTTCATCACGGCATCGAGCAGCGTTGCCTTGTCCTCGGGCGAGGCGCCGGGACCATACTTGCCGACGCGCACCGGGTGGCCATAGGCCTCGGCAAAGATCACCCAATCCTTGAGGGTGAAGTTCTTGAAGAGCCAGCACCAGGCGACAGCACGCGCCAGGCCACCTTTCACGGTGAGGCCTGACTTGGCTGCAATACGGGTGGTGATAAACTTGTAGGCGGTGAGCGGCCTGTAGTTTTGCCCGTCGATTAGAAGGAGGTTCTGCCCCATCTCGTCAAAGCGGAACCATTTCTGATCGCACCACTCCAGGCGCGCCGGCATGTATTGCTTCTCCGATACCTCCCACACGATCTCGGTGACACTGTAGCCTTTGCCGGCAGCATCCATCATGTGGAAGAGTTCGTCCTCCAGCTCGGTGCGGCTGACGAAGCCACGGATGAAATCGGCGATCTCGACGTCGCGCGGAGCATCGGTCGCTGAGTCCACTGTGATTTCAAGCTGGGCCACGGCGCGCTTCCGGGTGCCGAGGACGCCGAGATAATGGAGGTCCTTTTCCTCCATGTCCTCGGCCAGCTCCAGATAGGCCGTGGGATCTATCGTCTCCGCCATGCGCAGGATGGCGCCGAGGCGCAACGGGTCGAGTCCAATGGAGGGATGCAGGCTGGTGATGTTCCGGCGTGCCAGCACATTTGGCGTCGCCTGCTGTTGGGTCAGCATCTGGCGATTGATCGGCAGGCCATCGGGGCCGAGAAGCCGTGGGGTGGACATGTTGATGATTCCTTCTACCAGGCCCTGGGGCCGCGGCTGAGACCTGTGCGGGTGAAGCCGGCCGGGTGGCGCGCGGCCTGATAGCCGATGTCGTCACCAATGGTGCGGCTGGCGTAATGGCAGAGCGCGCCAGCGATGCCTGAATCGCCGTGACGCTTAACGCCACCCTGCGACTGCGTCCGCACCGGCCGGAGCTGGGCGATGCCCTTGTCGAGAATGAATTGCTCGTGATCGGTCAGGATTGCGGCGTCTTTCGGCAGAATGATCGCCGCCTCTTCAAAGGCCGCCTTGTACGGGGGCATGTTGACCCGGTACCAGTCTTGACTGAGCTTGATCTCCTCGATCCGCTCCTCGCCGAATTCGCGCCGTGCGGCCTCGGCCAGGGCAGCACCGTTCCCGGTCGCGTCGAAGGCGCCCTTCTGGAATCGGCGCAAGGCCCGGAGCACGAAGAAGCAAATCCTCTCCTGTTCGGCGAAGGGTACATTGGATAGCTCGATCACCAGGTCGGTGCGTCGCACGAGGGTGCCGAGCAGTGACATGACCCACATGACGGAGAGATCGCTCGACCTGGCGAAGTCCTGGCCGAAGTAATTGAACAGCTCGGGCGGGATTGCCTGGAGTGCTGGCGCGATCTCCCGGTCGATGAACTCCTGGATCTGTTGCGCACGCCAGGCGTCGCTCTTTTGCGGCGACAGGAAATCATCTTCCAGGCGGAGGCGCGCGATCGGGATGCCGGCTTCCATGCGGGCTTCGATCAGCGGGCGCGGCAACCATTGGCCACCGGAAGCACGCGGGACGCAGAACAGCTCCTCGTCGGCGGCGTCGCCGTAATAGTCGACCACGTCCTGGCGCCATTTGGCTTCCGCCTCGGCCGTCCAGGCTTCGCCCTTGCGCTGACAGATCCGCTTGAAGAGACCGTCCGCGAGCGCGTCGTCGAGTGTCACGCGGATCGCGGCACCCTTGCGTCGCTTTGACCGGATATCTTCCAGCAGCCGGTTAAACGGATTTGAAGCGCCGTTATGAGTGGAGATGACGACGACGCGGCCGCCCCACATCAGGAGCGCCAGGGCGGCTTTCAGCAGCTCATCAAGATCGTCATGGAAGGCTGCCTCGTCGATGATGACCAGGCCCTGGCGGCCGCGCAGGCCACGCGGGCTCGATGACAGGGCAACGATCTCGAAGCCGGACGCGAAGATGATGCGGAAGGCGAGAATACCGTCGTCATCCTTGCCGTCTTTCCACAAGGTCTCTTCGACGTCGGAGGCCGCCATGTTGAAGTGCTTGGCCCAGGTGGCGCAGGTGTCGATGAACTCCCGCGTCATTTCCTTTTCGTAGGCGATATAGAAGACGTCCATGCCGCCGGCGGCGCGTTGCGCGGCCGCCACGGTGACCGAATGCGCCGCCATGCCCCAGGTGTAACCGATGCGGCGGGATTTCTCCGCGACGGTCAGCGCCTCGACCGAGACGGTTTCCAGCAGCAGTCGTTGATAACGGAGAAGGATCTCGGATGGTCCGAGATCCTTGAGGGCCGCCAGCTCGTCTTCCTGGGAGGCGGCCGCTGCGGCCATTGGATCGAGTTTCACGTTGCCAGCCCCAAAATCTCCGCCCGGATATCCTCGACGGTCTTCTTGGAGATGCCACCGGCCTTGGCGACTTTCTCGACGGCCTTGCTGGCGGCGATCGCCATCTCCTTCTTGATCCGCGCCACCATGTCGGCGTCGATCTTGTTGGCCGACGATAGGTGCTGCAGCGCCTTCGCCAGGAACATGATCTCGCCCGGATCGAGGGCCGAGGCATCGCCGCTGGTGACGGTCTTCAACACGATCGAATGCATCAGCTCGATGTTGAGCCGGGACGTCCGGGTGTCGGTCTCATCGCCGAAGCGGGAAACGAGTGCCTCGGCCACGGTGCGGGACTCCCGGATCTTCGCCGAGATCTCCTCGATCTTCTGGACATGCTCGCCAAGGCCGGTGCGCGACACGTCGAGGTCCGGCTTCAGCTCGCGGAGCTTCGCCAGGATCTCGTCGATCGTGGCGCCATCCTTACGCAGGGTGCCGATTAGCTCTTTCAGCTCGGATGGCAGGCGGTCAATCTTTGAGGGACGGCCCATAGGTCACCGCGCGACCGGTCGGGGCGGGGCGATACCGTCGATGCGGCCGCCCCGGCCTTCGGCAGAGTCGAGGCCGCGCTCGGTCAGCTTGCCCACCATCACCGGCCCGTACATCTCCGCCTTGGCAAGGTCATGTTCGTGGAGGAACCGCAGATCTTCACGGACATTGTCCCGCGTGGTCAGCGGAAAGCCGAGATTGACGGCGCCGGTGTGCAAGACGCTGTCGTTGCACTCCCCGCCATTCTCCCTCAGCAAATGCAGTAAGGTGAGGCGGCGCTTTTCGGTGACGTGTTGCTGGAAACTCATCCTTTGACCTTCGCGTTCAAGAGGTGCTCAGAGATCAACTGGACGCTGCCCTTCACGCCGTCCATCGAATCCTTCATGCCTTCCATTGTCGCGCTCAGGGCTTTGTGATCGCCATGGATCTCCGCGAGCTGCACCTGCAGCTTCGCGATGTCGCCGCCGCTCGGGACGCCTTCAAGCTGCTTCGCCAGCAGCTCCTGCTTGGTGCGCAAGGTGGCGACTTCCTCTTTCGACGCAAACGCTTTGCGCAGAGACCAGAGGAACCAGGCGATCGGGAGGTTCAGCAAGCCGACGACAATGGCGGCGATCTGCAAATATTGTTCCACTCACTTCCCCTGTTCAAAGTCGTCCTGGCACGATCGGCAGCGCCTGGCGTTAGGTTGCGCCCGTCGACGCGCGGCCGGAATCGTCTCTCCACAATCCCGGCAGTCCTTCCGGCCGGGCTCGGCAGCATCAACTCTGACGCGCCGTTGCTGGGCCTCCAAAGCTCGGTCGCGGTGAAACTCATTCAACCGCTGCACCTGGTCCATCTCGTCAGCCATGGGCGGTCTTGCGCGCCTTGGCTTGGTCAATCAGCAATAGAATGCCGTCCGCCCCGGCGTCGCGGCCCTTTACACACTTCTTGCAGAGGTCCAGCTCACCGCACTGCCAACCGTGGAGGCCCAGGAGCCGGCGGGCTTCGGCGTCGTCGAGCGCCGGCACCTCCAGCTCCGTACCGCAGGCGTCGCAACCTGCCGTGAAGCCTCTGGCCCGGAGAGACATCTACTTCACGCCCTTGAGAAGATGTGGGCACCAATCCGACGCGTGACGGTGGCGCCTTTGATCCAGGCAGGCTTGATGGCGTGATGGTGATAGTGGGTGGCACCGATGGTCGGATCGGCGACGGCATTGCGCAGCACGTCGTCTGCGACCAGTAGGCATTGACGGAAGACCGGATGGTCAATTGTCACCGCCTGGATGATGCGCGCGTTCCGATCGGATTTAAGCCAGCATGAAAACTGGCCGGGCTTCTTGCAAACGCCCTGGATGCCTTCGCCCCACCAATCCGGCTTGCCATCATTGCCGAGATCCATCTCGACCCGATTCCGGATAACCCAGGCGACGGCAGTCTGGCCCTCGCGCTTTTCGCCGCGTGCCTCACCGAAGACGGTGCGCGCCAGGGTGTCGGCATCTGCCGCTGTGTGCTTCATTTGCCGCTCTCCAACTTAAGACCATTCTTGGGCTGGTAGGCGTTGACGAAATAATGGCTTCCGCCGAACGCGTTGACCGCCGTGTAAACCTCGGCCGTGTCGGCGAAGTCGGCGCCACCAGAACGCATGAGAGACGCGAGTAGCGCGTCGGCGTGCGATCGTCCGCCCTTGCTGTCGTCGGTATCGAAGCAGCGAGTCCAGTAGGCGTAGTCGTGGCAGATCGACGCCTCGAACAGCGCTCCCCAGAATGGCACGATGCCGTGGAGCGCCGGCGGAACCGAAGGCGCCGCCTTGAAGCCGGCGGGCACGGTCAACGACCATCGGCTATTCCTCCAGTCGAACGAAACGCGGTAAGGCGCCAGCAGGATCGCCTCGACCCGCGCGCCATCACGGCGCACCGCCTCGATCGCCCGCTCGATGCGGAGCGGCGTTTCGAAGGCGACGTTTCTAAAGGCGGAAGATGGAAGGAACATCAGGGTGAGCCGACGCCAATCATGGCCTGAACGCGATCCTGGTTGAGATCCAGCCTGGCGCGGCAGGCGTACATCGACTCCCTCGGATTGGCGGTGTTGTTGTTCAGAGCGATGACGCGCTCCTTGATGTCCTGGATACCGGCGGCGAGCAGCGTACCCTGGCCGGCGGCGATCGCCGCCCGGTCGAGCAGGCCGAGGACGTTGACGCCGCCCGCGAAATTCGAGAGCAGCTTCGGAATGCGGTCCTTGGCGGATTCGACCATGATCGACGTCATGGTAAGCGTGATCTGGGCAATCTCGGTGTTGAGCCACATACTGTCGGCATGCTCGAATCGATCGACGACAGCCTCCAGGGCGGCAATCTGGCCGTATCCCATCATGGCCTGCTCGGGTTCTTTCGTCATCCGATACTGGACCAGTTCGCTAGCGACGGCAGCGATCATACACATGCGGACCGCACGATGATCCATGCCGGACACCTCGCCCAGCAGGCTGTCGGCCATCCGCTTTGCCAGTGTGCCATCTTCGGCGGCGGCATCCTGCACGGCGTCGAGGGCGCGGTTGGTGGTGCAGCCGCCGAGGCTCAGCACCACGAGGGCAACGATCAGGAAGGCGGTGAACGGCGTGAACCACCGGCCGAGGATTTCCCAAACCCTGCGCATGGTCAGCTTCCCCGTGCTGCGTTCAAGCGAGACATGCCGAGGCTGAAGAGACCGACCGCCACCATGGCGATTCCAGTCCAACCCGTCGTGATCACGCTGGCGGCGGCATCGGCGACGGCCGGTGGCAAGGTGTCGAGGTGAAAGCGATACATGGTTAGCGCCGTGAGGTTCGGCGCCAGAGACAAGTAGGCGGTCCCACCGGCAACCACCGTGCTTTGCGCGGTCGGTGACAACATCTGCAGCATGGTGCTCTCCCAACAAGCAGTGATGCCCGACGCGGGCTGAAACTGTGTTGCGAGATTAGCGGCGTGACCTTGGGGAGGGGGCCGCCGAATACTTTCGGTGGGGCGGCGGGGAAGCGATGATTGGGAGGCTACAGGGGGATTAGATCAGCTTCAACTGCGCAGTGTCGGCTTCGTTGCGCAGCTTGGCGCGGGCATTCTCGACGGTGCGAATATGGCAGCGGGCGAGTTTTGCCACCTTGCCGTTGCTGAGGCCGTCCATCAAGAGGGTACGGATAAGTGCGCGTTGCGCCTGGAAGCTGCCGGTTGGCCCCATGGGCACCGTGATCTCGGTGCGGCCGCCATACCGATCGACCAGGAAGGCCAACAGCTCGACGCCGAACTTCTGCGCAATGCCGTGGACGGCCGTCGCTTGCTCGGGAATGTAGAGTCGCTGCCCGCCATAGGCATCGGCAAAATCGATCGCGAGCTGCCAGTCGAAGCGCTCACGGATCTCCGTCAGCACCGCCGGCAGAAATGGGCGTTGCACCTTGTCGGTCATTTCGCCGGAGCCGCTTTCACCCGGATCACCGTGCCGAGGCGCGCGATCAAGCGGTCAAGGTCGGTATCGTCGGCGAGCGTCAGGATCATAGGGAAGCCATGCGCGGCGCACCACGCCTCGATCGACGCGTGCGTGACCAGATCGCGCTTCACGCAGATCTGATATTGCGCGCGGATGACGGCGGCGCGGGGATTGTCCTTCCATTCAACGTCGGCCTCCCGCGCCAGTATCGCCTTCAATGCCTCGATCGCCTTGCTGGCATCGGCCGCCGTCAGCCACTGGAGCGCGTCGACGCCACGGTCGCGGCCGCCGGTCACCCGCTTCACGAATGCCGCCAAGGCGCCTTCAGCCGGTTCCCGGATGACGCCAAGATGATAGCCGGAGAGCCAGAGGGCGCGGAGCTTCAAGGCCAGGTCACCATCGGCCAGTGGCCGCTTGCCGGCGCGGCGCGGTCCGACGCGCACGGGTTTCCAGCCCATGCGTTCGAATTCACGGCGGAGTTCCTCGAGCTGGCCGAATGAGCATTCCTTGCTGCTGGCTTTGCCGGTGACGCGCTCCAGAACGGCGCGATAGGTGGCATCGTCCAGGCCGAGCTGGCTCTTCGCCACGTGGATCTTGCCAATGAGCCCTTTGCGGGCGCCATCGGAATAGCGGTCGTACTTTGGCGCGGCCGTCATGGGTTCACCGCCTCGTTGCCCCAGAAGGTCCAGCCCTCGGGCGCTTCGCCCCGTCCAAACAATTCGATCTTCGGCAGGCCGGGGAAATACCGGCCGATGATCTCGCGAAAGATTGCAGGCTTGACGGAATGGCCGGCGGTGTCGGCGTCGATGACGCTTTCAACGGCCTCGCCCAGTGGAGGCGGCGGCATCTCGCCTTTAATGCAGATCAGCAGCAGCTCGTGGCGATCGCGGAGCCAGCGGCCAAGGCCGAGGGTGTTCTTGCGCCAGGCCGCATTTGAAACGACCTTGAAACCCCAATGCCGGGCGAGGTCGACCGCATCGGCCAGATGTTCCTTCGTCGCCCACACCCCGAGAAAGGCGTCGTCATAGGCGATCGAGGGCACGTCGAGCGCCATGATATCCTCGATCGACATGACCGGATAATGTGCCTCGGCCGCCTTCTCTTTGCCGGCGTCGCCCCAGATCTCGTGCGCCCAAGGCGGGTCCGCGTAGAAGACTGCGAAGCGCCCGCGTGGCCACTCGAAACCGGTCTGCGCGCATCTGGCATTGATGACGGCCAGTCGCTCCTTGTGCCTGATCTTCGACCTCGCGGTGCGGATCACGCGGGCACGCTTCAGAATTTCGTCATCGTTCATCGAACCGGCTCCTCGGCATATAAGGCCATCTCGACGGCGGCGAAGGTCCGGCCTGGGTTCTGCCTTGCGCGGTTGCTGGCCTCTTCGCGGGCCGCGTCTTCCATGCGCATTGCCTCGAACTCGCCGGCCATAACTTCCCCGAAGCGAATGTCGCGAGCGCCGTTGGGGCGACGGCCGAAGGCGACTTCGATGACGATCCAATGTCCTGTGCCGATCGGCATGTCAGGCGCTCCTGATCGCTTTGCGGCGGACCCAAGCCAGGGAAGGAAGGAAGGTGACGATCGCCCAAAGCGCGATGCTGAAGACCGCGTAGACGGTTAGGCCGGGCCGCAATGGGATGGCGAAGGCGACAGCGAAGCCGGCAAGGTCAGCCGCCCACTCAAATTCACCGGCGACCAGGCGGCGCTCCAGCGCGATCTGCTCACCCTCATTCATCGCGACGCCGTGGCGTTCCCAGAGGCGACGACGGGCATGCAGCCTGGCGCAGGTGAGATGGTCACGGCCCTGCCACTTCGTCATGGCGTTCATGGCCCGGCCTCAATGCGTCGATGGTTGAATGGCCGTCCGCAGCCCGGCGCTGTCGTTGAACCAGGTCACGATGTCGGCATTCGTGAGACCGGTCTCCACGATGGCCTTGCAGAGGGCTTCAAACGCCATGCGGGCGGTCTCCTCGTCGATCGTGTCGACCTTCGGCAAATCGTGGCCATTGAGCGCCGCTAGGGCGCGCAGGCCATAAAGCCGGAGATCCTCGCGTTCGTTCGGCGAGAGAAGCGGCCGGCGGCACTGCAGGCGCTGCATCAAGCAGGCAAGATCGAGTGCTGCCGTCGTCTGAGAGCGGTTAGGCATCGTTCACCTCCACAAAGACACCCTCGGTGTCGTCGAGCGGCCGGAAATGATCGTTAAGTTCACGGGCAAGGGCGGCCACGCGGACGTCACTGTCCTGGATCGCCGCCTCGGCGATCTGCTCATTGGTTTGGCCGGTGACGCGGAGGCGCAGCTCGTAGCAGACGTTGATGCCGGTGCGGTCGGAGATGTACCGGCAGGCGACGTTGACGTAGCGGGTCAACATTTGCCACCCGCCTCGGCGATCGCCGCGTTGACCGCCCCCCGGTACTGGATCAGCGCTGGCCGCCGATCGTCGCCCCTCGCGTGCTGAAAGGCGTCCCAGGTGGACCAGACGGAGCGCTGGGCCTTGCGGGTGACGCGGCGCCAATGTGTGAGGCACGGGAGCCTCCCGTGCTTGCGGAGTTCCTTGCAGCCAATCACTGGGCAGGGAGAGGATTTTCCAGCCATGCATCACGCTGCCGCCAGGTCGATCGGCACGGCCTGCCAGGGCGCATCCTGAGCCGGCCGGATGTAGAAGCGGCAATAGGCCTTAGACCCGATCACCCGAATGCTGTCGCGGATGGCGGTCTGGCCGGCCTTCCAGCGCGGATCCTCATACGACAACCGCAGCAGGCGGAAGACGGCGTCGCGACTGATGTTGCCCTCCTTGTCGCCTTCGAAGGCCTCGTCGACCAAGCTGCGCAGCTCGGCGCGGGCGCCGGCGCTCCAATCTTCAATGCATTCGGAGAAGATGGCGCGCGCGGCCTGCAGCTCCGGGCCGAAAGCGAGATGGTCAGCGACCTGGATCTGCATGCGCATCAAGCCGTCGATGGTCATGAAGGTGAGGTTGCCCTTGCCGCGCGCGCCGCGCTTCTTGACGCCATACTCCTGCGCCAGCAACGCCTGGAAGTTCTCGGAGTCCGCAAAGACGTGGTTTCGGAAGCGGCGAAGCTGGTTGGCGAGATCGCAGGCGAAGGCCATCACCTTGCGCACCATCTCGTCTTCGATCAGCTCTTGCGGCTTGATCGCTGCCACGTGCACCATGCGGCCCTTACCGTCCATGCGATAGCCCTCCGGTACCGCCACCGGTGGCACGGGCAACTGATAGAGATTGAGGTCGGTCGCGTTCATTGAAGGCTCCTAGAAAATGGCCCGAAGCAATCGGGCGATGAAGGCGCGGAAGCCGCGCCGGCGGCGTGGCCGGTACGACATGACCGAGCCACTGAGGAAGATGCGGGTGTGGGGGAATTGCCGGGTCATTGGCGGCACTCCTGGTTGGCCAGGCGGAGATTTTCGGCATCGACCGTGATGATGCGGAACTCGCCTAGCTTGACGTTGCAGATCTGGCGCCCTTCGCGCAGGCGGAAGGTCGCCACGACGCCTGGCCTGATGCCGTCCGGGGTCGGGGCAAGCACTTCGTCGCCCGCAGCGAAGGGCCAGGTGGTCATCCGGCGGCGACCTGGTCGTTGGCCGGCGCTTCTGCCGGCATGCGCCAATCGGGAAACCGGATCTCGAACGGCGCCAGGCCCTCGGCCTCCTTGGCGAGGTGGTAGGTCGCCATTGCACTCGTGCGCAGCTTGTGCCGAGCGTCAGCATCAAGAGAGATGCCGTCCGCTTCGTGGGCCGCGTGGAAGAAATCAGCGAGGCCCTGAATGCAGAAGGCGATTGGTTTGCATTTATCGCCCACGGTCTCTTCGACCGTTTCCGCCCATTTGATCAGGTGGTCGAGAAAGCCGGCGGTACCTTCGCACTGCTCGCCGGTCAGCTCGAACGCTTCATTGGGTTCGATCGAGGCGGCCAGGAAGAGCAGCTCGGCGGAAAGCGTGGTACCCTTCAGGCTGATTTCAGTCATGGCTTCACCTCTTCGATAACGCGCGTGATGGCCGTGCCCATGACGGCTGGGGCGAGGGAGAGTGCGCGCGCCTCCAGCGGGATCACGCGGGCATTGGGCAGCACGGTGATTGCCTCCAGGCTCTCGACCCCGAGGGCGAGGATGCGGAGCTTCTTGGCGACGGCGGCGGTGTCGACCGGCCGGCCGGACTTCAGCCGTTCGGCGTCTTCCATCTGGCGGGCGAGGTTGTTGAGTTCGGACGAAAGCATGTGGGGTTAGCTCCCCTTTCCGGCGTTGCGAGGGCAGAGAGCGCAGGCGTCGCGCATCTTGCGGTGATGGCCGCTGAGTGGTTTGAAGTCGGCGCAGCGGCGGCGCCATTCGATGCAGGAGGCGAGTGACATTTCGCCGACCTCCGGGCAGATCACGGTGCTGGCCATCAAGGTGGCGCGCACCCGTTCTTCAACGGCGGCCATGTCGCCGTCATAGCGGCGGCGAATGACGTAGCTGATGGTGGCGGCCGAATAACCGACCAGGACGCGGCAACGTGAGAGGCTGGTCTCGTCAACCTTGGCGGCGAGCGCCTTCACCCAATCGGGCAAGGCATCGCCCCACGCGTCGGCAGCATTGGCGACGTGGCTCATGAGCGGCCGCCTTTCTGGGAGGCGACCGCCTCCGGCCCCATCACCAAGCGCTTGTTCGGATCCCATACCCAATCGGTCTGCTGGATCTGCGGGGCGAGAGGCCCCGTGTTCATGGCGGGGAGCAAGCGATAGGTGGCAAGCGTGCCGGTGCCGGGGCGATGGCCGGGCTTGCCTTCCGTCACCATGATCAGATAGCCGGCCCGGTACAGGCGCGCGATGTAGCTCTTCGCGGTGAGCTGCTTCACCGGCACGTCCTCGGTGCTGGCGTAGAGGGCGAGGTCGCGGGCATCGAAGCGCGCCAGCATCTTCATGGCGCGCCACATTTGATCCTGGCAGAGGCCGAGTTCGCGGGCGGCCGTGCCATCGCGGCGCAGGTATGGTGCGTCGGGCTGATCCTTGACCAGGCGGAAGGCCGCGGATTTGCCGAAAGCGCCGTCTCGGACGATGTAACCGCCCTTTAAGAGCCGTTGAACGAAGTCATTGACAGTGCCCAGGGCCACGTTGCTGTGGCCGTCTACATCCAGCACCGTCCAGCGCTTCTTTTTGCGGTGCAGATCCCGGATGATCTCCCAGAAGCCCTGGTTGCCCCGTGGCACCCGAGCGGTGATCTGCACCATGACGTCGGCGGCATGGCGGGCCATTAGACAGCCCTCCGCACCGGGGCCAAGCCTGTGAATAGCGGTCGATCACCCCAGGTCTTCAAGTCGACCGAGGCCCAGCCGTTGAGCGCCGCCTGCTCGCGCACGCGATCGATGTTCACCGAAATGCGGCGGGCGCGCTTCTCGGATTTGGTGAGGATGAAGCCGGCCAAGTCCGGGGCGATCGTGATACCGGGCGCATAGATGCCGGCCAGCTCGGCGACGTCGCCGATGTCGCAGGTCTGCGCCGGCACCCAATCGAGGACACGGTTATGGAAGCGCTCGAAGACCTTCAGCTTGTCCGGCAGATACTCTTCGCCGATGAGGATGATGGGTGCGCCGCTCTTGTCGTGGATCTCGCGGACGATCTCCACGAAGCCCCGGCGCACCACGTGGTCGAACTCGTCAATGATCAGCGGCCGGTTTGTCTCGGCCAGCATAGTGATGATGGTCTCGACCATTTCGGCGATGGTGCCGCGCGCGGCCACACCCAGCTCCGTCAGCAGCGATTTGCAAAACTTCGCCTGCGACCAGCTCGACCCGACCTCGATGTAGTAGGCACGGAAACGCTGCGCGCCGTAAGTAGCAGAAACGGTCTTGCCGAGGCCGGACCAGCCATACCAGGCGCCCATGCCGGGCAGGTTCCGGTGGCGCGCGGTGACGCGCTCCAGGAGTTCGGTGAAGAGTGCGACGTTTGAGAGCGGCGCGATTGTGCCGGAGGCGTGGGTCTTGACGTTGTTTTTTGAAGCGTTCATCTTTTTCCTCGTTTGCTGAATGCCGGCGGCGCCGCCCCTGCCAGGGGTGGGCCGCCACTTTCTCGACCAGGCTTGGCGCTACGCGATCACCTGCTCGAAATCCCCTCTCATCTTTTGCTTGGCCTGGTATTCGGCGGTGGTGCGATAGCCTTCCAGCCATTTCACCTCGCCGTCGCCGACGTCGCCGTTGGTGGCGATCGCCAGCTCGATGCGCATGGCGCGCTCGTAGCGTTCGGCCTTCTCGTCGCGCGGCGCCTCGGGTGCATCGGGTCGTCGGAACTCCGCAATTAGGGCTTCGCGCCGACGCTCCTGATCGGGCGTGACCTCTTGGCTCGGCGTCCGTTTGAGATCGTGGACCGGGCGCGGCAACTGCACGACGGTCGCTGCCGGCGTGTCCAATGGGCCATGATTGAGCGGGACCAGGTCGGCGACGGCCGCCGGCGACATGCGCCGCTCGGCGTCCAGCATGTCGCGCTGCGCTCGGAGGAACCGCTTGCGCTGCCGGCCATGCTCGCGGGCAGCGTCGGCATTGTCGAAGCCGGCCGCCTCGATCACCGTCGCGTGGCCGAGATAGGCGCCATCGAGCCGGTAGACATGGAGTCCGTCATGTAGAAAGTCCGGATCGAAGCGCGCCGCGATCTTCTCGCCGCGATAGAGGTGGAGGAAGTCGGCCCAATACCGGTTGCCCATCAGGCGGAGCGTGCCGTCGCGCTCGGAGACAGAGATACCCTCGGCCGCTAGCAGCCAGAGCCGGCGCTGTTCCTCGGTCGCCTTCCTGATCGGCGATTCGATGTAGGAGCGGGTGAAGGCGGCGTCGAAGGAGACACCATTGCAGACGCGAGTCTGCCTGCCGGTGCGGGCGTTATGTTCGTTGATCTCCGATTTGACGATCCTCAGGAAGTCGTCGAGCTTGATGGCGCGGGAGCGATAATTCTCCGGCTTGTCCATTGGGCTGTTGCCGGTCCAGGCGCCGGCGAAGGCCGGATGGCGAGAGATGACCTGGGCGAAATCGCGCCAGGCGCGTTCAATGGGCTTTGACTGGCCGCTGTAAGGCAGGGCCCAGCGGATCTCGACCCCGAGCTGTGTCAGAATGCCGGCCGGCTCATCATCGCGCACCGTGAAGCGATAGCGGTTCGGCGTGCCGCCGGTCAGCCACTTGCTGGCAAAGTTGCGGCCATTATCGAACCAGCACAGCTCCGGGATACCAAAATCTTCGACCAGGTCGCCGAAGGCAAGGCGCACACACCACGAATTTTCCGTCTTATCGACGCGCCAGGAGAGGATCTTGCCGGAATAGAGATCCTGAAAACCGACCATGCAGGGGCGGGCGACTTCGCCGTCCGGCCACTCCACCCAAATGTCCCATCGATGGCCGTCCGCATTGACCGCCTGCAGGGCGTGAAAGACCGACCGGTCGCGCTCCTGAGCCGGATACATGCGCTTGACGGCGTCGGTGCCCTCGCGGGCCAACACGATGACGGCCGGCGCCACGCTGGCCTGTAGGCGGCGCAGGAGGGTGCGCTCTGACGGCACCGCCCAGCCTTGCGCCTTTGCGGCGCGGCTCACGCGGCCGTAGACGTCGCTGAAATTCGGCGCCTCATTGCGGAGGTAATCGGATTTCAGCATGTCCCAGGCGTCGGGATGGCATTCGATCGTCGCGGTGCGGCCCGTATGGCGTGGGCAAAGGGCGGGGAGCCAGTCGGCGCGCTCCCGGCCGGCGACAAGGGTCAGCCAGCTATAGATGGTTGACGCGCCGATGCCGCGATGACGGCCGACCTCGACCACGGCAATGTCCTTCTGGATGCCGGTCTGGTAGAGCGCCATCACCGCGTCCAGGATTTCGAGCCGTTCGCGGGCCTTGGCCTTCTTCGTCTCCGGCTGCGCTTCGAACCAGCGCCACAGCTCATCGCGCTCCAGCTCGCTGCGCGCGTCAGTCGCCGGAGCGGACGCCGGCGGCGAGAGCTTCAGCATCAGCGCGACATGTGCTGCCGTGGGCAACGTCGAGACATGGTAGACCTGCCCGCCGCCTCTGCCGTCGCGCTCCCGCGTCGCCCAGCCCTCGGCCGCAGCCTTCTTGCGAACGCCACGTTCGGATGCCGGCACACCAGGCAGACGAAGTTCTGCCAATTGAGCGGCCGAAAACCATTCCTGATTTTGGACCATAAGTTCCCCCGATACCGACCCCATGCTCTTAGCCCCGTGGCCCTTTCCAGCGGCCGCGCGACAATTGCTTGCGCTGCTGCAGCTCTTCGATTTTTTCGGTGAGGATCGCTTCCTCGATCGCAGCCACGAACCTGGTCGGGATAACCGCCAAGTCGAAGTGATCGGCGAGCGCCTGCAGCAAGCGCTGGGCGTCGCCGGTGGCATGGCAAATGCCGAGGAAGCGAATGGACGTGATCTTCACGGCCTTCGCTGGCAAACGTGTTCAGCATGTGCTCGGAGACGCTTTCGCCGAGCCATTCCGACATCAAGGTGGCCGTCTCGTTGCGCGAGCGGCCGCATTCCTTCAACGCTGCCGACGTCGCCTTTGAAATTCCGGCGCGGAGCGAGGATGCCCTGATCTTCTCCGGCTCGAACGCACGCGTCGGCACCGGCGGCTCCCAGGCCAGCAGGTCGAGGGTCTTGCCGTCTTTGCGGTGGCGGGTCATGCCGCCTCCTTCTTGCCCGTCGACAGCTCGCCCTCTTTGGTGAGCCAGGCGCGGAACTGACGGCGCTCGGCGGCTGTCGCGTGCCGATAAACGGTGACCAGCCGGGCGAAGCCATCGACCGGCTTTGCCGTCCGGCCGGCGACGCTGTCGGCGGCCTGTCGCACTGACCGAAACTTGGCGTTATCGGCAAGGAGGAGCCGAACGACTTTCTGCTGTTGGGGAGCGGTGAGTTTGGCGAGGGCGATCAGCTCGGCCTGCTTCAAGGCGAAGGACGTTCCGGCGATCGCCTTGCGGGTCTCCACCGTCAGGCCGTTGGCGATCGAGACGGCGCGCTGCACGGCGCGCTCCGACAGGCCGACGCGGGCGGCCGTTTCCTTTGAAAACGACACGATGTCGCTTTCATTCCGCTGCCCGCCGCGTCCGCCTTGGGCTCCCTTCTTCACCTCGGGGTGAAGGCGCTCATAAATCTTCTTCCGCTCGGCCAGGAACATGGCTCGATCGAGCGGATTTAGCTCGTGCCGGACGATGTTTTCATCGATCTCGGCCATCCGGGCTTCGTCGTCGTTCGCCTCGTAGACAAAGGCGCTGATCTTCGACCACTCAATCTGGGTCACGGCGGCCAGGCGGTGGGCGCCTGCGATCAACCGATAACGGCCGCTTTTGCCGACCCGGACGTCGATCGGCTGACGGAGGCGCTTTTGCTGGCCGATGTTGGCGGCCAGGACGGCCACATAGGCCTCGTTTACGGGGCGGAGGCGGGGGCCGACGTCAATCAAGGCGACGTCGATCTCCTGAAGGCCGAGGGCCTTCATGCCGGCACCCGGAGCGACAGGGTGGAGGGGGTCAAATTTGCTGAAGCCATGGTCTAAGCCGCCTTTGCTTTTTGACTGGTGCCGAGGCGGTGCCGATCCCTATAGTTCTGCATAGGTTGCGGACTGAGCCGGGCACCGGTTCGGGGATCAAAGCGAGACGGCCAGATCTCTCTGGGATCGAGGCCAAGGGCGTCGGCGATTGCCTGTTCGGCCGCCGCGCAGGGGCGCCGGCAAGTCAGGCACGCAATGCCTGCCCGGAAACCCTGGGCGCGGTCGATAAGGGCAAAAGTGAGGCCCTTCTGGTTGAGCATGAAGCGTACCCAGTGGGGCGCCCGGTCCTTCGTTTTCAGTGCCATCTCGGTTCCAATTTTGCCGGCCCTGCCAGGCCGGCTTTTTGCGGGTGGTTTGTTGTAGGAACCTACAAACAGTATCGAATATCTGCGAGTCGTGTAAACAGATATTCGAGTTCCGAGTTATATGGATCGCGATTTTTTGCGATATTCAATATTACTGGTGAGTATCAATGGTTTATAAGAAGTCGGAACTAAATGAAGTAGGCGATGGAGCAGTTCCGAGTTCGGATGTGGAACTCGGAACTCGCATAAATGCGGTCATCGATCTGTACGGCCGAAAGAAGGATGCAGCCGACGCCGCTGGGGTGAGCGCAGAGCAGTTGAAGCGATATGTACGAGGGTTGAGCGCCGCCCCATTCGACGTGCTGTCACGGCTGGCGGCTCCAAAGCGTATTAATTTGAATTGGTTAGCGACGGGGCAGGGCGAGATGCGGTTAGCACCGCTCCCGTCTACCTATGTCGATATCGACCTTTTCGGGAAGATCACGGACGGCGTCGCCACCGTGTACCGGGAGGAAAACGCCCGCATGGGCGCAAACGACCACGGCAAGACATCAGCCCGTATTTTCAACAAGTTGATCGACGCTTACACGGACCCCGGCGAGCGAATTGTGGGGTTGAAGCTGGCGCTCGAGGAGCTTCGGCGCGATCTGCGGTCAACGCCCGCTGCCGACGCCCCATCTAGTAAACGCTCGGCCTAAAGCTGGTCGTGGCCACTCGGATACCACCATTTGGTGTGGAATCCGTCAATCCGTTGCACGTCCCGCGAGTGCGAACGCTCGTGCTGGTTTCTCCAGGATCAAGTGGCGATAGCGCCGGCACGAGCGCTGACTCCAGAATCAAAAAGCCTCCCCCGTGGCGCTCGCCAGGAAGAGGCGGAGTAGCTCAATTTGCCCGGTTTTCCCGCGTTTTATCCGGCGCCGTCCGGGGAAATCCGGGTTGATCCGGCCTTTCTCGGTTCACTCCAGATACAAGTGCCCCTCAACACACGGAATATTGCCTTTTCCGTGAGGCAAAGCCGTGACACATTCGAAGTCAGAGATGATGTATACTCGCGTTAGTGCAATAGGATCGATATCGCGGCCAATCTGGCAGCAGTTCCTGGCACCGGCCGGGCTCATTGATCTTCATTTCATCTGGTCACAAAATGCCGCTCATTCGCATTTCTGCCACGAAGGAAAATGCCGCAGTCGTTTCGGACTCTTTTTTGCATTCCTTGCGCAAGACCTTCGCTGCCATTCATCAGGTGGCGGAAGACGCCTATCAGGTTCTGCTCACGACACCGCAGGCAGTGCTCTTGCCGCGCACCATGCCAATGAAGACTTGCTTCATCGTTGAAATAACCTTGCTGCCAGGGCGCAGCCATACCGTCAAGCGCGAGACTTACGAAGGGCTGTGCGCGCTCTGCGTCGATGCAGGGATCCCGCGCAATGACGTCTCTGTCGTCTTCCTTGAGACCGGTACAGACAATTGGTTCAGCGCGCGCATCGACAGCTGATTTTCATTGGAAGCTGAATGAACGCCAAGAGGGCAGGCGAGGGCGGTTGAGCTCTCAGCTTTGGTTCAGGGCCCTTTGTAGCCGCTCACCCAGGATCGTAACCTCGCCGGCAAATCCGTTGAGGGCCAGTCGGATGACGTCGAGGTCGACATCCCGGTCATGGATATCGTCATAGATATTGTCGACGTCGGAAACGCCCGGATATTTGCCCGCCGGATGATCATAGAGGTCGATCCCGGCAATGACAATGCGGCGAGGTGCCAAGGCAACAGCAGCAGCGATCATCAGGGCACCGTTGGTCGGTCGCGCCGGCCAGGTTCGTGCCGCGACGGGTGACGGCAGTTCGGGAAAGACGAAATACCGCCGCGGCGTGTGCTGGCCGGCGGCATCATGGCCGCGCAGAATCAGATTGGCATCCTCGCGCGTCGGGAAAGCAAGAATCGCACGCGATCCAGCCGGTGGCGCTTCTGGGTCTGCGGTGAAGACAATGGCCGGGTCGGTCAGGAAACCGCGGCTCAGCCATTGATAATTGACGCGGAACAGAGCGTCGAAGGGTTGCCCTTCGAGGTTGGCATCCTCGCTGGACGGGCCATTGCCGAGACAACAGATGACCTTAGGCTTGCCGAGCAGCTTGCCGACATCCTCCCATCTGCTCAGGCATGTGGCGCCATGATGGGCGGATACCGCCTTTCCCAGAGTCTTTTTCCAGGCACTTTCCGGCGGCGGCCAGACCGGTGGCATCAGAGCGTGGCGCTCAATTGCCAGGGGGCGAATTCATCTTCACCATAGCCCATGATTTCGCTTTTGCTGCGTTTGCCGGACGCTGTGTCGAGAATCAGCTGGAAGATGCGTTCGCCCATTTCTTCCACGGTACTGGCCCCGTCCATGATCTCACCGCAATTGATATCCATATCGTCGGCCATGCGGTGATACATGGGCGAATTCGTGGCCAGCTTCAGGCTGGGCGCCGGCTTGCAGCCAAAACACGACCCGCGGCCGGTGGTGAAACAGATCATGTTCGCCCCACCGGCCACTTGGCCAGTGACAGCGACCGGATCGTAGCCCGGTGTATCCATGAAAACCAAGCCTGACTTGGTGACGGGTTCAGCATATTTGTAGACGTCCACCAGATCGCTGCGCCCACCCTTGGCGGCAGCTCCGAGGGACTTCTCGAGAATGGTGGTAAGCCCGCCAGCTTTGTTGCCGGGAGAGGGTTGTTGTCGAGTGACTCGTCGTTCCGAGCCGCATATTTCTCCCACCAGCGCAGCAGGTCGAGGAGTTTGCGCCCGACCTCGTCGCTGATCGCGCGACCCAACAGCATATGTTCCGCGCCGTAGATCTCCGGTGTCTCGCTGAGGATCGAGGTGCCGCCATGCTGCACCAGGATGTCGGCCGCGACTCCCAACGCCGGGTTGGCGGTGATGGCCGAGAACCCATCGGACCCACCGCATTGCAGGCCGAGGATCAGATGCTTTGCCGGCACCGTCTCGCGTTTGACGGCATTCACGACCGGCAGCATCTCCCGGATCCTGGCAATCGCGGCATCGACAGTCTTGCGGGTGCCGCCGAAATCCTGAATGATCAGGGTGTGGATGCGCTGCCCGGCCTGCAGTCCTTCTTCGGTCACCAGGCGCGGCAGCTGGTTGGCTTCGCAGCCGAGGCCGATGATCAGTACGGCGCCGAAATTGGCGTGTTTGGCGTAGCCGGCCACCGTGCGGCGCAGTGCGTAATAGCCTTCCGTCTCGTCGCCGCCTTCGCAGCCGCTCTTGTGGGTGAGGGCCACGATGCCGTCGATGTTGGGATAGGGTTTGAGGTCGTCCGACAGGCGGAAATGATCTGAGATCATGCGCGCGACCTGGGCCGAGCAATTCACCGTGGTGAGGATGCCGATATAGTTGCGCGTTGCGACGGAGCCATCGGCGCGCCTGATCCCTTCAAACGTCGCGGCTTCGCTCTCTGGCAGAATCGGCAGATTGCTGCGATGGGCGCCGATCCCATGATCGGCGGCACTCGGACGGAATTCGACATTGTGGGTGTGAATATGACGGCCAGTTGCGATGTCCTGGGTCGCCAGGCCGATGATCTGGCCGAGCTTGCGCACGGGCGCGCCTTTCTCGATCGGCTTGATCGCCAGTTTGTGTCCGCGACCGATCGGCTCCAGCGGCCTCAACTCCCCCAGCCCGATCTCCTCGCCAGCTGCGAGGTCACGGGTGGCCACGACCAGCGGGTCGGCCGGGTTGAGCAACAGGATGGGCGGTTGGTTGCTACGTTCGGTCATCTCTCTCACGTCAGGCATAGTTCACATAGATTGTCTTCTTCTGGAAATAGGCGTCAAAACCGTATTTGCCGTCTTCGCCGCCGATGCCGCTGTGGCGCAAGCCCGCATGATGGGCATGGACCGCGTCGCCGCCGGGCCGGTTGACGTAGATCTCGCCGAATTTCAGCTCTCGAATGAGGCGCATCAGCCGCCGCAGATCCTTGGTGAAAACATAGGCAGACAGACCATAGCGGGATTCGTTGGCAAGGCGCAGTCCCTCGTCGAAGTCCGTGACCTTCATCAAGGGGATAACCGGGCCGAAGACTTCGTCCTGCATGATCGCCATGCGATTATCGGTGGCGGTGAGGACCGTGGGCTCAAACCAGTGCCCCTGCGCAAATTCACCCTGGGTCAAGCGATTGCCGCCGGTCAGGATTCTGGCGCCGGCAGCGACCGCCGCCTTCACCATGCGCTCGACCTTGTCGAGTTCGGGGCCGCTGAATTTGGGGCCGATATCGACCAGATCGAGCGGATTGCCTATTTTCAATGCCTTGACCGCCTTCACAAATTTCTCGGTGAACTCGTCGGCGATCCGCTCATGGATATACATGCGCTCATTGCAGATGCAGATCTGGCCGCAATTCTCGAAGCGCGAGGCTACCGCCGCCTTCACGGCGGCACCGATATCGGCATCCTCGGCTACGATGAAGGGCGCCTTGCCGCCCAGCTCGAGGCGCAGGATCTTGAGATCGTCGGCGGCATTCTTGAAGATCTCCTTGCCTGCCCGGACACTGCCGGTGAGCGTTATGAGGCGCGGGATCGGATGCCTGACCAAGGCCGCGCCGAGTCCGTCGCCGGTGCCGCTCACCACATTGATGACGCCCGGCGGGAAATCGAGTTGAGTCGAAAGCTGCGCGATCTCTAAGGCCGAGAGTGGTGTACCCTCGTGAGATTTGATGACGACGGTGTTGCCAGCCATCAAGGCCGGCCCCATCTTGCGGGTGGTGAGCGCCGCGGGATAGTTCCAGGCGGTCAATCCCACCACGACGCCATGGGCGACCCGTTCGATCCAGACCTGCTCGTCGGCATTGTCGGACGGAATGATGTCGCCGGTGATGCGCCGCGCTTCCTCGGCGGCATAGGTGAGATAGAGCGCTGTTCCTTCGATCTCGCCGCGCGCTTCCTGCAGCGGCTTGCCCTGCTCGGCCACCACCAGACGTGCCAGCCGGTCGCGGTTTTCGAGGATGAGCCGGGCAAGCCCGATCAGCAGCCTTGCCCGCTCGATGGGCGGTTTCGCCTCCCAACCGGGCTGCGCCGCCTGTGCGGCCACCAATGCGCGGTCAGCATCGTCGGCAGTGCCCTTGGGGACCGTTGCGATGACTTGGCCGGTTGCTGGATTCTCGACCTCGATCCATTCCTTGGCGGTGGAGTCTGTCCAGCCGCCATTGATGAAGTGCCGGTAGCGGCTTACTCCATTCACGATATCCTTCATCGTCGGCATTTCCGTCTCCTAACGCCTAAATTTTCACGGCACCGCATGGATCGGCTGGTAGCCCATCTGGACGGGTAGCCACAGGGTGATTTCCGGCACATAAACCAGCACAAATAACAGGCCGATCAAGGCAATGAGGAACCCCCACAGTTCCTTGCTGATCGCCGCCACCGGCACACCGGACACGCCCGAAATCAGGAACACCAGCTCGCCCATCGGCGGTGTCACCAGGCCGATCATCATGTTGATCACCGAGGTGACGCCGAAATGTACCGGGTCGATGCCGAGATTGACCACGGTGGGCATCAAGATCGGCACGACGATCAACAGCATCAGCATGGTGTCGAGGAAGGCGCCCAGAAAAAGGAAAAGGATGTTGACCGCCAGGAGGAACATGACGGGCGACATGTCGAGCGAGATCATCCAGGCGCCCATGGCCTCGGGGATCTGTTCGGCGGCAACAATCCAGTTCATCACCAGGGCGCCGGCGATGGTGATGGCAACGATCGCCGTCGAGCGCGAGGAATCGATGAGGACATTGACGAACTTGCCGAAATTGAGCGTCTGGTACCAGAACACGGCCAACAGCAAGGCATAGGCGGCGGCGACGGCGGCGGCTTCAGTTGGCGTCACCGCGCCGCTGTAGATCCCACCCAGCATGATGACCGGCAAGAGCAAGGCCGGCAGCGCGGTCTTGAGCGTCCGCACAGCCTCGGGGCGTGTTGGCTTGGCTTCGACCGGAAAGTTGCGCTTCCTGGCAATGATTGCGACGATGCCCATCTGGGTGAACCCCAGCAGCAAGCCCGGAATGACCCCGGCTATGAACAGGAAGCCGATCGAGGTGTTGGAGACGACGCCGTAGATGACCATGGGGATCGAGGGCGGAATGATCGGACCGATGATGGCCGAGGTGGCGCTCAACGCGGCCGAGAAGCCCGGCGAGTAGCCCGCCTTGATCATCATATCGACTTCAAGCTTGCCGGGGCCTGCCGCGTCGGCGAGCGCGCTGCCGCTCATGCCGGAGAAGATCATGCTGGCCACGACGTTGACATGGGCCAGGCCACCACGCATGCGGCCGACCAGCAGATTGGCGAATTCGAACAGGCGGTCGGTGATCTTGCTGGCGTTCATGATGTCGGCCGACAGGATGAACAGCGGAACGGACATCAGGACGAAGCTGTTGAAGAGGCCGGAGAGGCTCTGCGAGGCCACGATCGCCAGATCCTGCCCGGTCCAGATGAGATAGACGAAGGCGGCGGCCATCATGGCATGGCCGATCGGCATGCCGAGAAACGACCACAGAAAGAACAGCCCAAACATCACCCAGGCGGCGACGCTCATAGAATAATTCCGTCAGAGATGTTGTTGCCAGGAAGCGCCGAACAGCTTGCGCAGTCGCAAGGCGGCGCCGACGATGACGGCGATCATGAAAACGCCGAAGCAGGCGTAAACGATGTTGAGCGGCACATAGAGAATCATGGTCCTGCGGGTCTGGGTGAAGATGTAATCAAGCGTCACCCACAGCCCGGCCAGGAACACCATGCCCAGCGAGGCGGTATTGAAGATGCCGACCAGCCGCCGCCAGTTCGGTGGAAACTTCAGATAGAGCACGTCAAAGATGATGTGCTGTCGTTCGCTGACCAGGAGATCGCAGGTCCAGAAAACGATCCAGATATAGGCAATCGAGCAGATTTCCAGCGACCATGAGACCGGCATGTTGAAGACATACCGGCTCACGATCTGGATCATGAACGCGCCGAACATGGCGGCAAAGGCGGCGGCCGCGACCAGCTCGGCAAAGCGCTTCAGGCCGATGTGAAGCCCACTGGTCATGGCCGCCGTTTCCACCTTGTCTGGTGCCGTTGCGAGCGTTACGCGCCGGCTTTGATGCGGTCGAGCATGCCTTCCGGCCAGCTCTTGGCGAAGTCGGATTCCGCAAACTTGGTCAGGACCTGTTCGCGGAAGGCGGAGACATCCGGCGTCGTGACAGCGACGCCCTTGCCTTCGAAGAAGGCGGCGGCATCCTTCTCGGTCGCAACGACATTGTCATCGTTGAACTTCTTGGCGTCCGCCTCGGCGGCCTCGATCGCCTTCTTCTCGTCATCGGAGAGGCCGCTCCAGAAACCGCCGGCCACGGCGAAGAAGGTGTTGGAGACCATATGCGCGGTCTGCACAATCTGCTTGGAGACTTCATAGAATTTCGAGGCCATGGCATCGGGCAGAGGGTTTTCGAGCCCGTCGATCGTGCCCGTCTGCATGGCGAGGTAGACTTCCTCGAAGGCGAGCGGCGTGGCGTTGGCGCCGAGCGCATTGCCGAGGAACTGCCAGGCATCGGAGCCGGGCATGCGCAGCTCTGGCCGGCCATGTCGGCCGGCGTCTTGATGTCCTTGGGCGCGCGGAGGATGACGTGGCGGGTTCCCAGATACTGGCTGCGCACGATGTGGACCTGCACATCCTTTTCGACCCGGGCCGCATATTCCGTGCCGATTTCGCCGTCATAGACAGCGTCGAGATGAGCTGGATCGCGCATCAAGTAGCCGGTGGTGAACACGGAATATTCGGGAATGATCGCGGCGATATCCTGCGGTGAGATCATGCCGACTTCGAGATTGCCGCGCTGCATGGCCTCAATCTCGGTGCCCTGCGCGAAGAGCGTGCCATTGTAGTGAATCTGAACGTCGAACTGGCCGGCGGCGTTCTTGTTGAGCGATTCCTTGAATGCTTCCAGGGCTTTCGACTGCCATTCCTCGGCAGTGCCCGGCGTCGAGATACGAAACTGCTTGGCGGCAGCCAATCCAGAACGTGCGATGAATGGCGTGGCGAGCACGGCAGCGCCGCCGGCAAGTAACGCGCGGCGGCCGAAAGCCTTACCGAATAGAGTCACTCCTTCGTGCTTCATAATCCCCTCCCTGGGTTGCAATTGTTCGAACCATTTTGGTCTCGATTTTACTTAGACTTCTTGGCGGCACCGTTCGGCGCCGCGGTGTTGATTTCATGCTGCGCCATATCGCCGGCGGCCTTGTCGACTTCGGGGGCGTTGTGTTCGAGCCCCAGGCGGGCCGCCGTTTCGACATCCCCGCCCACGATGGCCGCCACGAGCGGCTGATGCGCCGGCACCATCTGGTGCAGATCGACGATCATGGCATTCGACCAGATGATGTAATGACGGATCTGCTGTTCCAGCAGCTGGTACTGCTCAAGCAGACGCCGATGACCGGCGGCAACAATGATGGTCTTGTGGAGCGCGGCATCGGCCTCCGCGACGGCACTGTGGCTTTCCGCCGCCACGGCCTTCACCAGCCGGTCGAACGCCGCGCGGACCGAGTTGATGGCGTCAGGACGCTGGCGTTCGGTCACCAGTCGGGCGGCCAGTCCCTCAAGGCTACCGCGCAGGGTGTAAAGTTCCCAGGCATCAGCGTGGGAGCGTTCAGGCACTATCCATTTGGTATAGGCGACTTGGTCGATCAGCCCTTCATAAGACAGGGTGCGCAGCGCCGAGCGCAACGTGCCGCGGCTGACTTCCAACTGTTCGGCGAGCGAGGTTTCGACCAGGCGATGGCCATGGGGCAACTCGCCGCTCAGGATCTGTTCGCGCAGGAGGTCGGCTGCCCGCCAATCGAGAGAGCGTCGGTCGAGCTTGGCTGAATTGGCAGGTTTCACGTTACCTCAATCTGTCAGCCCGGTGGCTGACCCGTTGCCGGCGCAGACAATGCCGCGCGGTGGTTTTTCATGAAGGGATGCTCGCATCGCGCCAGTCGAGCGTCAAGGACATTGTTGACAATCACCAATCAACCATCATTATTGGCGCTCGCCCCCAGCGACAGCGCGGTGTGGTTCGCGCGCGCTGCATCATTTGAGGACGCGTTCAATCGTGGCAGGACTTCCGAACACCGATTGCCTCATCGTCGCGGTCACGACGCCCGTCACGGCGGAGTTCCGGCCGGACGTCGAGCTGTTGCTGGCGCGTTGCCAAGCGCTGATGGCAGATGGTTGCGATGGCGTTACCTTGTTCGGTACCACCGGTGAAGGTGCGGAATTTGCGGTCGCCGATCGGCAGGCGGCCCTGGAACGGGTCACGGCAGGCGGGCTCGACCCCAGCCGGATCATCGTTTCAGTGGGTGCCCTGTCGATTCGGGATGTTGTCGCCTTGTCGACCCATGCGCTGGACCAGCGCGTCGCGGGGCTGCTGTTGATGCCGCCTTGCGTCTATCGCAACGGCATCACCGAAGACGGTACGTTCCGCTTCTATTCAGCCGTGATCGACCGCATCGCCCGGCCCGATCTGAAGCTCTTTCTTTATCATTTCCCGGATATCAGCGGCGTGCCGATCACGCCCAATGTCGTGCGGCGGCTGGACGAGCGCTATCCGGGACAGATTGCCGGGATCAAGGACAGCAGCGGCGATTTCGACTGTACGGAGGCCTTGCTGCGGCGCTTTTCCCACCTGACCATCTATACCGGCAGTGAGATCCATGTGCCGCAGGCCCTGGCAAGTGGTGCCGCCGGTACTATCTGCGGTCTTGCCAACGTCATGCCGCGGTTGATGCGGGCGATGTTTGCAGCACCCACTACCTTCGAGCAGAAGTGCTTCGTGCCGCACATCCTGGCCGGCGACAATATCCTGTCGCGACGGCCTTTCATCGCGTCCATCAAGGGTGTCATTGCCGACGCGACCGGACATGATGATTGGCGCCGCGTGCTGCCGCCGATGGCCGAGATTCCGGTCATCGACGAAGCGCGCATGATTGCCGACTTCCGCCGCTGGGAGGCTGGCCTGCCGCCGGCCTGGCGCACCCTCTACCGCGAGGGTGAATCGGTTGATCCGAAAATTGTCGCGTTGCGGCGAGGTTGAATGAGCGAGCGCGATCATAGGCAGGAAGCCCGCCAGGTCCGCATCAGCGTCGATATCGGCGGCACTTTCACCGATCTTGTCCTGCTCGACGCGGTCGGAACGACCTTCTCGCGCAAGGTACCTTCGACACCAACGCATCCGGCCGAGGCGGTGATTGCCGGCATCGCACTGATTCTGGCTGATGCGAAGCTGTCCCCTGGCGAAGTTTCCGAAGTGCTGCATGGCACCACGGTGGGCTCGAACACGCTGCTGCAAAAAGCCGGTGCTAGGACCGGCCTGCTGACGACGCGCGGTTTTCGCGATGTGCTGGAGATCGGCCGCATCCGCACGCCGGACATGTTCGACCTGACCTGGGACAAGCCGCAACCCCTGGTGCGCCGGCAATGGCGGCGGGAGATCGACGAGCGGATCGACGCGCGGGGCCAGGTCCTGACGATGCTCGATCCCGCGCAAGTGATGCGGATCGGTGGCGAACTGGTGGCGGGCGGGGTCGAGTCGATCGCCATCTGCTTCATCAATAGCTATCGCAATCCGGCCCATGAAATTGCCGCTGAGAGAATCCTGCGGCAAGCCTTCCCGCATATCCCGGTCACGACCTCGGTATCTGTACTGCCGGAACAGCGCGAATATGAACGTACCAGCACGGCGACCGTGAATGCCTATGTGCTGCCGGTGATGCAGACATATCTGAAGCAGCTGCGCCTGGGCCTGCAGAAGATCGGTATCACCGCGCCCTTGCTGGTCGGCAATTCCAACGGCGGATTGTCATCGGCGGAGACGGCGGAAGCAAAGCCGGTCTTTTTCATTTCCTCGGGCCGGTCGGCAGGCGTCATGGGGGCGGCCCGACTGGGGGACAGCCTGGGGAAGCCTGACCTCATTGTCTTCGACATGGGTGGTACCACGGCCTCGGCATCCCTGGTCCAGGGTGGCGAGATCGCGCGCGCGACCGAATATGAGTTTCGCGACGGCATCAGCACGCCCAGCCGGTTCATCAAGGCTGGCGGCTACATGATGACCGTCCCCACCATCGATGTGGCGGAGGTGGGCAGCGGCGCGGGCTCGATCGCCACCCTGGATGCGGGTGGCCTGCTGCGCGTGGGGCCGATTTCCGCCGGCGCCGAACCCGGTCCGGCCTGTTACGGACGTGGCGGCATGCAGGCGACCGTGACCGACGCCAATGTCGCCCTGGGCCTCCTGCCGGAGACCCTGGCCGGTGGTGCCTTGACCCTGGACCGAACTGCGGCACTTGCCGCCATCGAGCGTACGATCGCCAAGCCGCTCGGTGTCAGCGTCGATCTTGCGGCCAGTGGCATCCGCGACATGGTGAACGCCAACATGACGCGTGCAATCCGCGCCGTGACGGTCGAACGCGGTGTCGACCCGCGCGACTTCACCCTGCTGGCTTTCGGTGGCAGCGGACCGCTCCATGCCTGCGATCTCGCTCTGACACTCGACATTCCGCATGTGCTGTTTCCACGCATGCCGGGTGTCTTTACCGCTATGGGTATGCTGACCGGCGATGTGGAGCACTATTTTATTCGCCCAAATCCCGGCCCGCTGAGTCATTTTGATGCAGTTCAAGTCGGCAGCCGCGTCGCCGAGCTGCGCACCGAGGCCCGCGCCCGCATGGCGCTGGACGGATTTGGCGAAGGGGACATCAATCTCGCTTTCACCATCGATCTGCGGTTCATCGGCCAGGACGCGGCCATTCCGGTTCCGCTTCCCATCCGGTTCGATACGGACACGCGTAGCGGCCTGCGTCGGGATTTTATCCAACGCTACGAGCAGCTTTATCACTATGCTTCGGCTGACGAGATCGAAATGACCAACATCCGCCTGGTGGCTCGCGGCATCCGGCACAACAAGCTCGATTTCAACAGGTTGCGACTGCCCGACCCGGGGCGGGTCGCCGTGATATCGGAGCGACCGGTCTATTTCGGCAGCAAGCATGGCTGGTTGCTGACGCCGATCCTGGCGCGGGACACCTTTTCCGGAAGAATCGACGGCCCCGCCATCATCGAAAGCAGCGACAGCACGGTCGTGATACCGCCGGCTGTCAGCGTCGCCGCGGACAAGCAGGGCAATCTGCTGGCCGAACTGCTGCAGCAAACACAGCGTACAAAGCGGCGGCAGGAATTCTTGCATGTCTGAAACTGACAAAAATCGCCTGGCGCCGGATCCCTTCACGTTTGCCATCGTGAAGAGTGCGCTGGACACCATTGTCGACGACATGGCTTACACGGTCATGCGCACGGCGCGTTCATCGATTGTGCGTGACGTGCTCGATTACTCCTGCACGCTTTGCGACGCGGAGGGCCGCATCCTGGCACAGGCAAAGACCGTTGCCCTGCATCTCGGCGCCGTGCCTGATGCGGTCGAGGCGCTGCAGGCAAAGTTCGGAACCAGTCTGGTGCCGGGGGACGTGGTCATCTTCAATGACCCTTACAATGGCGGCATGCATCTGCCCGACATTTTCATGTTCAAGCCGATCTTCCTCGATGGGCGGCTGCAGGGCTACGCGGTGGTCATCGCCCATCATTGCGATGTTGGCGGGCGGGTGCCGGGCTCCAATGCCGCGGACTCGACCGAGATCTACCAGGAAGGCCTCCGGATCCCGCCCCTGAAGCTCTACAGCGCCGGCACGCCCAACGAGACGCTGTTCGCCCTCATCCGGCAGAATGTGCGCCTGCCTGACCTGGTGCTCGGGGATCTCGATGCGCAGCTTGCGACCTGCAGTATCGGCGAGCGGGAATTCTGCCGCCTCATCGAACGCTATGGCGAATCCGAGACGCGCAGCTACTTCGATCGGCTGATCGAATATGGCGAGGCTTTGACGCGCAAGGCAATCTCGGCCTGGCCGGACGGCAGCTACAGTTTCACCGACTATATCGATGGCGACGGCATTGACGACCGGCGCATTCCCATCGTTTGCAAGATCATTGTACGGGGCGATCACCTGACGGTCGACTTCACCGGCAGCTCGCCGCAGGTAAAGGGTGCCATCAACAGCACGCTATCCTTTGTAAAGTCGGCGGCCTATCTGACCATCCGCTGCGCGCTTGACCAGGATGTCCCAAACAATGCCGGCATCTATCGCTGCATCACAGTGACGGCGCCCAAGGGCAGCATCCTCAATCCCGAGCTGCCGGCCGCCGTGGCCGCACGGGCGCTCACAGGTTACCGCGTGGTCGATGTGGTGATGGGTGCCTTGGCCCAGATAGTCCCGGATCGCGTGGTGGCCGCTGGCGAAGGCGGCAATACGGTGATCTCCATCGGCGGCAATGATGCCAAGACGCGCGCACCATTCATCCTGGTGGATATGATCAACGGTGCCTGGGGCGCGCGGGCCGACAAGGACGGTATCGAGGGTGTCACGAACCCCTCACAGAACATGTCGAACATGCCGGTGGAAACGCTGGAAGACCGTTTTCCGATACTTGTCGAGGAGTATGGTTTCCGGCCCGATTCCTGCGGACCAGGTCGGTTCCGCGGCGGCTTGGGATTGGTGCGGCAGTATCGACTGCTGGCAGCGGAGGCGATGATGCAGATCCGCGCCGACCGACATGTCCATGCGCCCTATGGCCTGTTCGGGGGTGCGTCGGCAGCCACGTCGCACAACCAACTGAATGCGCAGCCGCTGCCGAGCAAGACGACGCGGACGATCCGTCATGGTGACGTGGTCCGGCATGAGCAAGCGGGCGGCGGGGGCTATGGCGATCCGCTGACGCGCGATGTTGCGGCGGTGGCGATGGATATCGCCGACGGAAAAATCTCGGAGAGTTTTGCACGAACTCGGTTCGGCGTCGTGCTCGCCGACGATCTGGCGCCGGATATTGAGAAGACGGCAAAGCTGCGGTCCGACATGGCGGGACAGGTATCATGAACAGCGAGCGTGTGGCTGTCATCACGGGTGCCGGCAGCGGCATTGGCGAGGCGACAGCAAAGTGCTTTGCTGCCGCCGGCTACCGTGTTGCGGTGCTGGATATCGATGTCGCAAAGGGGCAGGCCGTCGCGGCATCGCTCGGCGCCCCGCATGTCTTCATGGCTGTCGATGTTGCCGATGCGACCTCGGTTTCGTCAGTGGCGGCGGCGCTCTCTGCGCAATTTGGCCGCATAGATGTGCTGGTCAATTCCGGCGGAATCCTGCAGAACGCCACCCGTGTCCTCGATATGGACCTGGGCGAAGCCGAGCGCATTCTTCGGATCAATTACCTCGGCACGGTTGCCTGCTGCCAGGCCTTTGGGCGCCTGATGAAAGCGGCCGGGCAGGGCAGTATCGTCACCCTCGCCTCCGTCAACAGCTACCGGCCATCGGCGCAGCCGGCTTACGGCGCCACCAAGACCGCCATCGTCTCGCTGACCGAGACTTTGGCCGCGGAACTGGGACCTTCTGGCGTTCGCGTCAATGCCGTGGCGCCCGGCTATACGCTGACGCCAGCGATGCAGGCGCGCATTGACTCCGGCCAACGTGACCCCCAGGCCATCATCGGCGCGACCGCACTCGGCTGCTTCGTCCAGCCGGCGGATGTTGCCGAGGCCATCCTCTTCCTCTGCTCGGACAAGGCTTCGGTCATCACCGGCATCACCCTGCCGATCGACGCCGGGTGGCTGGCCATGACCGCCTACAAATCCTGGGCCGCGCAGCCGAACTGACGGAATCGATGCACGGCGTCGAATTCGAGCAGACCGCGCAAAGTCGTTTTAGGTGGTACTGGTCTCCCGCAACCAATCAGAAGGAGACGCCTTTCCCAGAAATGGGTGAGCGCACTGTTTTTAAGTCATCGCCACAAGACTAGGCTCTCTGACTTCTAGCGCACGGTCGGCTGGAATCGCACGCTGGCACTTATCTCCGCGCCCGGTGCCAGCACGTTGAGGCCGTGATCGACCATCGGCAGATTGGCGGCGTCGGTGATATTGCTGACGGGCTCGGCGCAGAAATAGGGCGCGATGCCGGCCGCCGCTTCCTCCGCCGCAACCGCCGCATCGGGCACAGAGCGTCAGAAAGCGCAGCGGCCTTTCCGCCGTCATGATGAGGCGCGAATCAAATTCCGGCCAATCAATCACCGCCTGCCCACCGAAGCCGGTGAAGCAATTGTCGATCACCACATTGTTCATGGCCAGGCCGCGCCGTAGATCAAACGCCTCCGGTACCGCGACATGGCGCGTCGGCAAGACCTCGGTATCCGTTTCCCAGAACCCCTCAACAATCGCCTGCAGGCGACAGAGTGGTGTCCGGAGAAAATAGGGATGCAGGCCGAATCCGATCGGCATGGGCCGCGCGCCGGTATTGCGGGCACGCAGCGTCACGGTAAGGCCGTCCTTGTCCAAGGCAACATCCTGCTCAGCCGCATAGGCGAACGGCCAGGTCGCATCCTGCTCCGGATCATGGGTGAAACCGATCGTAGCGTGAAGGTCCGTCACCTTCTGCAGCGACCAGGGCCGCTGCCAGCCATGGCCATGCTCGACATGCTGGCCACTGGTGTTGCGCGGCAATGAGATCGAGCGGCCCTCGAAGGTGAGCCGTCCATGCCGGATACGATTGGAGAACGGTATCAAGGGAAAGCAGGCAGCACTCTCGCTATTGGCGGCGCCGGCGGACATCGTGCGCAGCAGCGGCACCTGACGGCCATCCGGATGCTGCCAGAGAAAGCTGCCCAGGCAGCCGCCAATCGCTGGATGCAGGGTGACCGTGAGGGCGCCCGCGTGCAGTGTGATATGTTCTTCAGGCAACACGGCGCAGCGCCCAGGCATCGATCCCATCCAGGCCGCCGAGATGGCGCGAGAGCTGGTTGGCATGGCGCACCAATGCCTCCGCCAGCTGATCCTGATGCAGCTCGGTTGATTGTTGCTTCAGGCGCGTGATGCTGATGGCGCCGATTGCGTTACCGGTCCGATCGAACACGCAGGTGCCGATGCACACGACGCCTTCGGTATCTTCCTCATCGTCGATGGCATAGCCGCGGGCGATGGTGCGATCGAGATCTCCATTGACCGCGGCGATCGTGGTGAGTGTATGCGGTGTCCGCTGCGGCAGGCCGATCTTCTGGAGGATGGCATCGCTCTGCGCGCGTGGCATGGCGGCCAGCATGGATTTGCCCACCGCGGAACTGTGCGGCAGCTCGCGCCGGCCAAGTGCTGCATCGAACCGAATGGCGCCCGGTGCATCGGCACGGCCGATCACCACAGCATAGCCTTCGTCGAGAACGGCAACCCGGCTCGTCAGGCCGACCTCCCGCGTGAGGGCGCGCAGCACCGGCATGGCGATGTCAGCGAGCGCGATGTTGGAGATGGCCTGGTCACCGAGGCGTGCCAGTGACATGCCGAGCCGGTAGCGTTTGGTCGGACCTTCGCCGATGGCGGAGATGAAGCTGCGCGAGAGGAACGTCTGCAGGATGGCATAAGTCGCTGCCTTCGAAAGCCCGAGCCCGAAAGCGAGGTCGGTCAAGCGGCCGCCATCTCGGCCGGACTTCGCCAGCAGTTCCAGGAGATCAAGCGCGCGGCCGAGACTTTGCACCCGGTAGCGTTCATCCGACATCACAGCACTTTCTGTTCATTGACTTGAGGCGTCGCTCGGCCCTACAGTAACGGCAATGCAAAACACTGTTTCGTAATACCAAACAAGAAAATGGATCGCAAGCCCTGATCAAGGCTGGTTTTGGTCAGGGAGGGGATCTGCAAGACACTGGAGACGGGGATGGCCACTTGGCCGCGGAAATTACGTTCTGCCGAATGGTTCGGCGGGCAGGGCAAGAATGCCTTCATGCATCGCAGCTGGATGAAGAATGAAGGACTCCCCGCCGATGTGTTCGATGGCCGGCCGGTCATCGGCATCTGCAATACCTTTTCCGAACTCACGCCCTGCAACGCGCATCTCCGTACGCTCGCCGAGCATGTGAAGCGCGGCGTCTAAGAAGCCGGCGGCCTGCCGCTCGAATTCCCGGTGATGTCGCTGGGCGAATCCAATATGCGCCCGACCGCCATGATGTTCCGCAACCTCGCTTCCATGGATGTCGAGGAATCGATCCGCGGCAATCCGATGGACGGCGTCATCCTACTGGTCGGCTGCGACAAGACCACGCCGGCCTTGCTGATGGGTGCTGCCAGCTGCGATCTGCCGACCATCGCTGTTTCCGGCGGGCCGATGCTGAACGGTAATTTCCGCGGCGCTCCCGTCGGCTCCGGCACCCACGTCTGGAAAGTGTTCGAGGATGTGAAGGCCGGCCGCATCTCGATCGAGGATTTCCTTGCGGCGGAGCAGGGCCAAAGCCGCTCGGCCGGTTCCTGCATGACCATGGGGACGGCCTCGACCATGGCCAGCATGGTGGAAGCACTCGGCATCGGTCTCCCCGACAATGCCGCCATTCCGGCTGTCGACGCGCGGCGCCATGTGCTGGCGCACCTTGCCGGTCGCCGGATCGTCGATCTGGTGAAGGAGGATGTGCCGATGTCGCAGATCCTCACCCGCCAGGCGTTCGAAAATGCCATTCGGGTCAACGGTGCCATCGGCGGTTCGACCAATGCCGTCATCCATCTCATCGCCGTGGCCGGCCGCCTCGGCGTCGATCTGGGGCTCGATGATTGGGATAGGTTCGGCCGCGGCGTGCCCACCATCGTCGACCTGATGCCTTCCGGTCGGTTCCTCATGGAGGAATTCTATTATGCCGGCGGCCTGAAGGCCGTCATGCGCGCCTTGGGCGATGCCGGCATGCTGCATCTCGCAGCACGCAGCGTGGCCGGCGGTACGATCGGCGAGGTGATCAAGGACGCGCCAAATTACAACAAGGAAGTCATTCGCGATCTCGGCAATCCGCTGACGCCGGAAGGCGGCATCGCGGTCCTCCGTGGCAACCTCGCACCCAATGGCGCGGTCATTAAGCCATCGGCGGCGACGCCGGCCCTGATGCAGCATAAGGGGCGCGCCGTGGTGTTCGAGACGATCGAGGATTACCACGCCCGTGTCGATGATCCGGCGCTCGATATCGATGAAAACTGCGTCATGGTGCTGAAGAATTGTGGGCCCCGCGGCTATCCCGGTATGGCTGAGGTCGGCAACATGCCGCTCCCGGCGAAGCTGCTTAAAAAGGGCATCGCCGACATGGTGCGTATTTCGGATGCGCGCATGAGCGGCACCGCCTATGGCACGGTCATTCTCCACACGGCACCCGAAGCGGCGCTGGGCGGTCCGCTCGCCCTGGTACGCGATGGGGACATGATCGAGCTGGATGTCGCCGGACGCCGCCTCCATCTCGACGTATCGGATGCCGAACTTGCCCGGCGCAGGACCGGATGGACGGCACCCGTGCCCACGGGCACTGCCACCGCTGGCGGCTACGCCAAGCTCTTTGTCGATCACGTGCTGCAGGCCGACCGCGGCTGCGACTTCGACTTTCTCGTCGGCCAGCGCGGTGCTGCCGTGCCCCGTCAATCTCACTGAGGTTTCTCTATGAACGGCTTGATCGATCAACCCGCCATCTTTCCCAGCCTCAAGGGCCGCGTGGTCTTCGTCACCGGCGGCGGCAGCGGCATCGGCGAAAGCATCGTGACGCATCTTTGCCAGCAGGGCGCCAAAGTCACTTTCGTCGACCTGGCCGAAGCTTCGTCCAAGGCTCTGTGTGAGCGCATTGCCAAGGACGGCCACGCACGACCCGACTTCATCCAATGCGATCTGCGGAATATCGACGGCTTGCGGGCCGCCATCGCCGCCACGGCCGCGAAGCATGGCCCGATCCGCGCTCTCGTCAACAATGCCGGCAATGACGACCGCCATCGCAGCGAAGATGTAACGCCCGACTATTGGGACGACCGCATGGCGGTCAATGTCCGCCACCAGTTCTTTGCCGCACAGGCCGTGCGGCCGATGATGCGCGATGCCGGCGGCGGGTCGATCGTCAATTTCGGTTCCATTACCTGGCTGGTGGGCGATGGCGACTGCCCGGGCTATGTCACCTCAAAAGCCGCCATCACCGGGATGACCCGAGCGTTGGCGCGTGAATTCGGGCCTGAGCGCATCCGCGTCAATTGCGTCCTGCCCGGCTGGGTGATGACCGAGCGGCAGATGAAGTTGTGGCTCGACGAGGCCGGCGAGCGGCAAATCGACGAGCGCCAATGCCTCAAGGACAGACTTTTCCCGGCTGACATTGCGCGCATGGTGCTGTTCCTCGCTGCCGATGACAGCCGCATGTGCTCATCCCAGAATTTCATTGTCGATGGCGGCTGGGTCTGATGGCCCGGCTAGAAACGAGGTAAATCATCATGCGTCTTATTCAGTATTTCCAGGATGGCCACCGTCACGTGGGCGTCGTGCAACCCGATGGCAATCACGCGCGCGAGATCGGCAAGATTTCCAGTGTGTTCGAGATTGCCAACCTCGCCATCGCCCGCAAGGTCGGCATCGAAGCCCTGGTGAACGAGTTCGTCACCGACCGTGTGGTCAACTATGACGATCTCCTGGCCAAGCATCAGGTCATGGCGCCGATCGAACATCCGGAGCCGGCGCGCTTTTTCATAACCGGCACCGGCCTAACCCATATCGGATCTGCGTCGGCGCGCAACAAGATGCATGTCGCCACCCATGGTGACGGCGCGCCGGAATCCGATTCCATGAAGATATTTCGCATGGGGCTCGATGGCGGTAAGCCGGGCAAGGGCAAGATCGGCATTCAGCCGGAATGGTTCTACAAGGGTGTAGGTACCTGCGTACTGGCACCGGGCGAGCCCATCCCGCTGCCGGCCTATGCACTGGCCGGGGCCGAGGAGGCGGAGATCGTCGGTCTCTATCTGGTTGGCCCGGACGGCCAGCCCTATCGCATCGGCTATGCCTTGGGCAACGAGTTCTCGGACCACATCACAGAGGCGCAGAACTATCTCTATACTCAGCATTCAAAGCTGCGTGCCTGCTCGATCGGGCCGGAGATCCTGATTGGTGAACTGCCGCAGGACGTGCGCGGCAAGTCCCGCATCCGCCGCGGCGACCAGATTCTGTGGGAGGAGGATTTTCTCTCGGGAGAAAAGAACATGTCGCACTCCATTGCCAATCTCGAACATTACCATTTCCGGTATCCGATGTTCCGTCGGCCGGGCGACCTGCATGCCTACTTCTTCGGGGCGGCGGTCATGAGCTATGCTTCGGGCATCAAGACCCAGCCGGGGGACGTATTTGAGATCGAGGCGGAGGTCTTCGGCAAAACACTCCGCAATCAGATGGTTGCTGTGCCGGACGAGGGCCTGGTGACGGTAAAGGTGCTGTAACGACATCACGATTGAATGATGCGGTCGAACTATAAACAAGGAGGTTGAACATGTTTGGGAAACTGGTGAAGCGAGGGTTGCCGGTCATGGCCGGGATCTGCGTGTTGATGGGTGCCGGGCTGATTGCCACGCAGGCGGCCGATGCCAAGGAATTGCGTGTTCTCGCCTGGCAAGGCTATGCCGACGAAGACTGGGTCAAGGAATTCGAGGAAAAATCCGGCGCCGACGTCAATGTAGTGTTTATCGGCACCGATGACGAGATCTGGGCCAAGATCAAGGGTTCCGAAGGCAAGGATTTCGATCTCTTCGCTGTCAACACGGCGCAGCTCCAGCGCTATATTGATGCCGGCCTGACCACGCCGATCGATCTCGACAATGTGCCAAACCAGAAGTCGCAACTGCCGATCTTCAATGACCTCGCCAAGGTCAAGGGCGTCATGCGCGATGGCAAGGTGCATGCCATTCCGTTCTGCTTCGACTCCATCGGCCTCATCTATGATACCGACAAGGTGAAGCCGGCGCCGACCTCGATGGACGTGCTGTGGGATCCTAAATACAAGGGCAAGGTGCTTGCATATGACAATGGCGAGCACAACTTCTCCTTCACGGCTCTGACGCTCGGCTTTGCCGATCCTTTCCATCTCAGCGCCGAGCAGATGGACCAGATCAAGAAGAAACTGGTCGATTTGAAGAGCAATGTGCTGAGCTTCTACAGCACCGCCGACGAAGCGCTCCAGATCTACCAGAGCAATGACGTGGCGCTCATCTGGGCCAATTACGGCCAGCAGCAGGTGAAGGCCATGCAGGATGCAGGCGCACATATCGCCTATATCAACCCGAAGGAAGGTGCGCTGGCCTGGCTCGATACCTGGGCGCTGACCAGTGGCGTTGAGGACAAGGAACTGGCCGAGGCATGGATCGACTTCCTCCTGCAGAAGCAGATCGGTGAGCAGTTGACGAAGCGTACCGGCTTCGGCAATACCGTGGCGCCGTCGGCCAATGCCGGCGCCGACGACAAGCTGATCTACCTTGAATCGGTCGAGGATCCGACCAAGCGGGCCGATCTCTGGAACGAGATCAAGGCCGCGCAGTAAGCGGGACCAAACCGTTTGGCCGGCGAAGCGCATGGGCGTTTCGCCGGCCGCATTCTTGCCAGCGACCACACCAAATTGGATGACGATGAGTACCGAGCGCTTACTGCTGGAACTGAAGGCGGTTTCAAAGAACTTCGGCCCGACGACGGTTCTGGAGCGGATCGACCTCGCCGTCCGCGACGGTGAGTTCATCACCATCCTGGGTCCCTCTGGTTCCGGGAAGACCACGATCCTGCGCATGATCGGCGGTTTTGAAAGCCCCAGCAGCGGCCAGATCCTGCTGGACGGCGGCGATATCAGCGGCTTGCCCATCAACAAGCGTCCCTTCAACACGGTCTTCCAGGATTATGCGCTGTTTCCGCATATGACGGTCGCTGCCAATATCGGCTATGGGCTCAAGGTCCGCGGCGTCAGGAACACGGAAATCGACGGGCGGGTTGGGGAGGTGCTGGAACTGGTGCAGCTGCGGGACCTCGCACACCGCTTTCCGGCACAGCTTTCCGGCGGCCAGCGGCAGCGCGTGGCGTTGGCGCGCGCCATCATCTGCCGCCCGCGCCTCATCCTGCTCGACGAACCGCTGGCAGCGCTTGATGTCGAATTGCGGCGCCAGATGCAACTATTCCTCAAGGATATCCAGCGCGAGATCAAGACGACCTTCCTCTTCGTCACCCATGACCAGGAAGAAGCGATCGCCATGGCTGACCGCATCTGCGTAATGAATGGTGGCCGCATCCAGCAACTGGGCAGCGCCCATGAAGTCTATTACCGGCCGGCCAGTGAATTTGTCGCGCGCTTCTTCGGCGACAACAATTTGATCGATGGCCGGCTGGGCGAAGCGATCGGCGACCGGCGTTGGATCGAAACCTCGCTGGGTCGTCTTGCCTGCGCCATCGATGGTCAGCCGGAACTGGCCGCCGCGCCCGCCGGCGCCCGCGCGCTTGCTGTCTTCCGACCCGAGGCGTTGGCACTCGGTCCCGTCGGGACTGGGTATGACAACAGCGCCCTGGGGGTCGTTTCCAGCCTCAACTTTGCCGGCGCGCATACGCTGGCAAACTTTCGCGCTGGCGAGACCGAGCCCCTGAGCCTGCGCCTGCGCCTGCCCAGCAAGGTCGAGGGTGTGGCACTGAGTGTCGGCGAAACCGCCAATCTGCATTGGCGGGCGGCCGATTGCCGCCTGGTGCTGGTCTAGGATGTCCATCGCGGCGACATCGGCTGAACGACCGACGCGTCATGTGCCGGCGCTGATAGGCGTCTTCGTCTATCCTGTCGCCTTCATCCTCTTCCCCCTGGCGGCTTTTCTCGCCTACAGCTTCTTCTGGACCGAACATGGGGTGATGTCCTACGGCATTACCTT
The DNA here is from genome assembly GCA_016712715.1 of Rhodospirillaceae bacterium. Lineage (NCBI taxonomy): Bacteria > Pseudomonadati > Pseudomonadota > Alphaproteobacteria > Rhodospirillales > Rhodospirillaceae > Rhodospirillaceae bacterium. The sequence continues at coordinate 756,605 of JADJQM010000001.1, read as the reverse complement.
GCGCAACTATCAGCGTTTCTTCACCGACCCGATCTTCGTCCCGGTGCTGTGGCAGACCTGCATCCTCTGCCTGGAGGTGTCGTTCCTCACCGTGCTCACAGGGTACCCGGTGGCCTATTTCCTGGCCGGCCTGCGCGGGCGCAAGCGTTATATCCTGCTCATGCTCATGCTGGTGCCGCTGCTCATGAGCTACGTCATCAAGAGTTATGCGATCCGCAGCATTCTCGGCGGCAATGGCGTAGTCAACCGCAGCCTGCTCTGGCTGGGGCTGATCGACCAGCCGCTGACTTTCTTCGTCTTCAACCTCAATGCCGTCCTGCTGACTCTGACGGTCCTCCTTATTCCCTTCGCCGTGCTGCCGATCTTCCTGTCGCTCGAACGCATTCCCCGCTCGCTGATCGATGCCTCGGCCGATCTTGGCGCGAGTTCGACGCAGACCTTTCTGCGCGTCATCTTGCCCTTGAGCTTGCCCGGCGCGGTCACGGCGCTGACTTTTGTCTTTGTGCTGGCGATCGGTGACTTCCTGACGCCACAGATGGTGGGGGGACAGAGCGGCTTCACCTTCGGCCGCATCATCTACAGTCAATTCGGTTCGGCTTTCAACTGGCCCTTCGGCGCGGCCCTCTCTGTCATCCTGGCCGTTGTCGTCATTGGCGCCATCGCTATCGGCACTATCTTCGGCCGCGACCGGAGTGTCGTGAAATGACGCGGGATTCACGTGTGCAAGGCTGGCTTGCCGCCATCACGGGTCTGGTCTTTATCCTGCTCTACGGACCGATCCTGGTGCCCATTGTTTCGTCCTTCTTTGCCCTAAAACAGGGGGCCGTCGATTGGCAGCAGCCGACCTTCAACGCCTATGTGACCCTGGTCTCAAACGAGGGCATCCTGGTCGCGCTGCGCAACACGATGGTCGTGGGTATTTCCGCCGTCATCTGTTCGCTTATTCTGGGCGTTGCCAGTGCGCTCTATTTCAACAGCGGCAAGTCAAAGGATCGCACGCTGCTGCAGTTCATCATCTTCCTGCCATTCCTGATGCCGCCCATCATCACCGGGCTGGCGCTCCTCATCTATTTCCGTGAGATCAATTTCGATCGTTCGCTGGTGACCGTGATCATCGGCCACACCGTCTTCGTGCTGGCGCTCGTCTATCGTACGCTGCTGGTACGCTTGCAGTCGTTGAGCCGCAGCCTGATAGAGGCGTCCTACGATCTGGGTGCCAGCGGCTTCCAGACGTTCCGCTATGTGCTGCTGCCGAATTTGACCAGCGCCATGATTGGCGCCGGCATCCTGGCCTTTGCGCTCTCCTTCGACGAAACGATGATCACGCTGCTGGTGACGGGTACGGACAACACCTTGCCGATCCGGCTATGGGCCATGATGCGCCTCGGCTTCACGCCGGATATCAACGCATTGGTAGCGTTGATACCTGGTCTCACCACGCTCATGTGCCTGCTCGCCGCCCGCTATCTGATGCCGCGCGAGAACCACTAGCTGGGCCTGGCGACCATCCGTGCGCCATAGCAGCGCCAATTAGAAATATTTCTGGGGGAGGTCCACGCCGTGTCCGATCCATGCAGCAATCTTCTTATCTGGTGACCGTGGTCCCGTCGGCCTCAAGAAAAAAAGGTCTTCACCGATGGGCCTCGGTATCCTCGCCCTGCAATGCTGCCCTCGCTAGAAAAGGCCGCGACGATCCCGCGCCGCGGCCTTGATGCAGATCCAAAAGTGTCGACGTCAATTGGTCTTGATCTTGGTCCATTGCCGGTCGTAATTGCGCAGATCCTCACCGAGGTCCTCGAAGATCTGCAGCTTGGCGCGCACATCCGCCGGCGGGTTAATGTTCACATTGTCTCGCAGTTCCGGGGGCAGCAGTTCCTTGGCCTTCACATTCACCGTGCCGTTCTTCTGCTGTGTGGCATTCAGGGCGGCAATCTCGGGCCGCATGAAGAACTCCAGGAATTTCTTGGCATTCTCCTTGTTGGGTCCGCTCTTGAGGACGCAGATATCCTCCTGGTACATGGTGGCGCCTTCTTCCGGAATGACATAGGCGAGATTGTCCGGATCCTCGAGCACATACATCATGGCACCGACAAAATAGTGCGCGGCGGCCATGTCGGCCGATTGGATGAGCGGCACCACCTCATAACTGAAGGCGCCGATATTCGGCTTCTCCTTCAGGATCGTCTGGGTCGCCAGTTCGAGATCCTGTGGGTCGCGGCTGTTGACCGACTTCCCGTTCATGATGAGACCCACGCCCAGCACCTCTCGCATGTCGTCGAGCATGATCACCGTGCCTGGATTGGCCGCGGCGAAGGCGAAGTAGTCCTTCCAGGATTTGATCTCCGGCACCCGATTCTTGTTGTAGATGATGCCGACAGTGCCCCAGGCATAGGGCAGGCAATAGGCGCCGGTCGGATCGGTCTTCGACTTCAAATGCTCCTTGTCGATATTTTCCCAGCCCGGCATCTGGTTGACGTCGGTCTTCTCCAGGAGATCGAGCTTCGCCATGATGTCGTGCATGTGCACCGATGGGAACACCAGATCATAGCCGGTGGCGCCGGCCTGGATCTTGGCCAGCATCTCCTCGTTGCTGCCATAGGTGTCGAGCGACACCTTGACGTCGAACTCCTTGGAGAACCGGTCGAGCACCTCGGGGTTGATGTAGTCACCCCAATTATAGACGGCCAGACTGCCTTCTGCCGCCGCTGTGGCCGCATGGCCCAGGGCGAAAAGGGCTGCCAGGCCCATCGCCTTTACACCACATCTCATCATCGTCAGTCCTCTCCTGCTTAGTTTGCTTTTGTGAGCCGGTTGTATTGCCTCATCACCTCGACCAGGCGCGCGTGATCGATGGCCGCCACCTGTACCCCGGCGGGCTTCAGGGCGACCATCGGTTCCGCCGCCACCAGGGCGTTGACGATTGCCTCTTCGATCGCCTGGACGGCCGCGAGATAGATTGCGTCGAGTTGCTCGTCATTGACGGCTTCCATTTGCCAGATGGCAGCAGCTGATTGCGGCAGGGCCATCGCATTACCGGTGCTGAAGGAGAGGAAAATGTCGCCCGAATTGTTGCCGCCCGGCGTCCCGCCCCGCCCGATGCCGAGGGCCGCGCGCTTGGCGAGGCGCTTCAGCTGATGCGGCAGCAAGGGAAGATCGGTACCGATCACGACGATGATCGAGCCCTGTTCCTGTTCATAGAGCTTGTGCTCAGTAAGATGCTGGCCGACCGGCACGCCGAGGATGGTCAGCCAGTCGCGGATGCCGTGATTGGCCTGCACCAGCACGCCCACATGGCCGGCGCGCCAGCCCCGCCTGTGCCGATCTCGACCCGCCGCGACGCCGTGCCCGTGCCGCCCTTGAATTCGTAGCAGATCATGCCGGTGCCGCCGCCGACATTGCCCTCGGCGAGGGGACCGCCGCGGGCGCCGTCGAGGGCGGACAACGCGTGCTCGGCCTTGATGTGCTGGCCATTTATGTCGTTGAGGACGCCGTCATAGGTTTCAGCCACCACCGGCATTGCCCAGAGGTGATCGTTTTCGAACTGCGCCGCATAGCGCCGGATCATCCACTGTGTCGCCGCATGATGCACAATGCCCACGCTATGGGTGTTGGTGAGGCAGATCGGTCCGCAGAAATAGCCCGCATCCTGGATCCAATGCGTGCCGGTCATTTCGCCATTGCCGTTAAGGGCATAGAATCCCGCCCAGACCGGCCGCAGCTCGGTATCCATCGCGCGCGGCAGAATGGCGGTGACGCCACTCCGCACCCGGCCCAGCGGCTCGATCAGCGTTGTGAGGCCCACCGCCACACCCGGCACATCGGTGATGGCGTTGAGCGGCCCGGTGTTACCGGGAAAGGGCAGGCCCAGATCGCGGGCGCGAGGCTTTGGCATGGTGGCTCCGATGGCATTCATGAGCGGCGTGACTTGAGATACAGGCCGGCGGCGGCGATGCAGAACGAGACCAGCAGCAGCATGACGGCGATAGCGTTGATCTGCGGTTTGATGCCCCGCCGGAGCATTCCGAAGATGAAGAGCGGCAGGGTCGTGGATTCGACCCCGGCGATGAAATAGGTGATGACCAGGTCGTCGAGCGAGATGATGAAGGCCAGCAGCGCGCCGCCGAGGACGCCCGGCATGATCAGCGGCAGGGTCACGCGGCGGAAGGTGACCCAGGGATCGGCGCCGAGATCGGCCGAGGCCTCCTCGATCACCTGGTCCATGCCGGCAAGGCGCGCGCTCACGATGATGAAGACATAGCTCGACAGAAACACGCAGTGCCCGATCACGATCGTGGTGAGGCCGAGCTGGAATCCCGCGCCGACGAAGAAAATGAGGAGGGCGATGCCGAGCACGATATCCGGCATGATCATCGGCATGAAGATCAGCATCTGGTAGAGGCGCTTGCCGCGGAAATCGTGGCGCTGCAGGGCCAGTGCCGTGATGGTGCCGATGACGGTCGAGATGAGAGATGTGATGAGCGCGACGATAACGCTGTTCTTAATGGCGGCCAGGAGCTGGTCGGTGGTGTCGACATAGTTCGATGACGCCGCCAGCTGCGTCTCGAAGCCGAACAGCGAGCGGTACCAGTCGAGGGTGAAGCCGCTCCAGCTCATCATGTTGACGACATTGGCGTTGAACGAGAACACGACAATGAGAGCGATTGGTGCATAGAGGAACAGCAGGAACAGGATCCCGTAGCCGCCGAGGATGCGGCTGGCGAGGCGTTGGGTGACGCGGTACAAAGGGGTCATGGCTGGCCTCATCCTGCCGCGATGGCGCGCTCGTCGCCGCGCCCAATCTTGAAGACATAGAAGAACAGCAGCAGGAGAACCGCCGCCATCACCAGCATCGCCAGCGCCGCCCCGAAGGGCCAGTTGCGGGCCTGCAGGAACTGCTGGCTGATGATGTTGCCGAGCATCGATACCTTGGCGCCGCCGAGCAGCGATGCCACCACGAAATTGCCCAGCGCCGGGATGAAGACGATGATGGCGCCGCCGGCGATGCCGGGCAGGGTGAGCGGCAGCACGATGCGGCGGAAGGTCTGCAAGGGTGTTGCACCGAGATCGGCCGAGGCCTGCAGCAGCCCATGGTCGAGGCGCTCGACGCTTGCATAGACCGGCAGGAACATGAAGGGCAGCAGCATAAACGAGGCCGATGGTCACGGCGCCCTCACTGAAGATCATCATCATCGGCTTGTCGATGATGCCGAGCTGGAGCAGCACGGCATTGACGACGCCTGAGGGCGCAGGATCAGCATCCAGGCATAGATCCGCACCAGCACGTTGGCAAAGAAGGGGAGTGTGATGAGAAACATCACCAGCGTCTTGCGCTGTCTGGCAGCCGGCTCACCCAGAAGGCCGCCGGATAGGCGATGATGAGGGTGAGCACGACGGTGAGCAGCGCCATCCGCAATGACCGCAGCAGGATTTCGAGATAGACCGGGTCGAAGATCTCGCCCTGGCCGAGTGGTGCCCCCAGCACGCGGCCATAGCTGTAGGGATAGAAGGTCCATTCGACGCCGCCATAGAGGCCTGGGCTGAGGAAGCTGTAGATCGCCATGATGCCGAGGGGAAAGAGGAAGAAGATCGCCAGCAGCAGACTGATCGGCGTCAGCATCGCCACCAACGTGTGGTTGCGGCGCCGCTGAAGGCGGAGCGCGCCCCGGGTACCGCCCGCGCTCAAGGTCTGGGCCTCGCTCATCCTCAGGCTCCTGCCGGCATGACATGGGCGGCGGTGGCCGGGTAGCCGAAGCGCACACGGTGCCCGGCGGCAAGATCCGTGACATCGGCCAGTTTCGAGCGGCGATGAAGGGCGCGGATCGGCTCCCCTTCAATGGTTCGACCCAGGACATGAAGGTCGGAGCCGACAAAGACCAATTGCTCGATCACCAGGTCAATGAGGCCGCCGCCGGTAAAGGCGCCTTCGTTCGCACCGGCCGGGGTCAGATGTTCGGGCCGCAGCACGAGGTCGACCTTGCTGCCGACGGGCAGATCAGTCTGTGCGATGAGGGTGACGCCGTGATCGGTTAAGATGCGCGCGACAGATCCCTCGCGGGCCGCGATCTGCCCCGCGTAGAGGTTGCTGAGGCCGATGAATCCGGCGACGAAGCGGTTGGCCGGCTGGTCATAGACTTCCGTGGGTGTGCCCAATTGCTGGATGGTGCCGCGGTTCATCACGGCGATCCTGTCCGACATGGTGAGCGCTTCTTCCTGGTCGTGGGTGACGAACACGAAGGTGATGCCGAGATTGTGCTGCAGGTTCTTGAGCTCGATCTGCATTGACTGGCGGAGCTGCCGATCGAGCGCCGAGAGCGGCTCGTCGAGTAGCAGCACCTTGGGCTGGTTGATGGTGGCGCGGGCCAGCGCTACGCGCTGCTGCTGGCCACCGGACAATTGCCGCGGCATCCGCCGCTCCATGCCGGCAAGGCCGACCAGGTCGAGTGCTGCCTTGACGCGGGCATGGCGCTCCGTCTTGCCGGTCCCGGCCACATCCAGCGCATAGCCGACAGTGTCGCCGACCGAAAGATGCGGAAAGAGTGCGTAGTTCTGGAACACCGTATTGATCGGCCGCTTGTGCGGCGGCAATCCGCCGATCGGCTCGCCGTCCAGCAGCAACGCCCCACGGTCGAATTCCTCGAAGCCGCCGATGGCGCGCAGCAAGGTGGTCTTGCCGCAGCCGGACGGACCGAGCAGGGTCAGGAATTCATTGTTGCGGATCGCCAGCGACACGCCGTCCAGCGCCCGCACATCGCCGCCTTCCGGCGTGCGAAAGCTCTTATGCGCCTGCTCGATGCGAATGATATGACGCTCTCCGGCACCGGCCGGCGCGGCGTATCCCATGTTCCGTCTCCCTGTCCTGTCCTACCGGCAAGCTTTTTGATCGGGCTCGCTCGGTGCCGCTATGTTTACTGGTCGCTGAAATCCTCGAATTCGTCCTGCAGAGCCGTGAGATGCTCAATGCGCGCGGCCACCCTCGGTCCCAATTGTTCGATGACGCCTTCCAGCAGCAGCTCCAGCAGCGCCACCGTGCTGACGGCGCTGTCCCAGAACACCTCGCCTTCGCCAGGATCGGTAAAGGCGAAATCCGCCGTTTCGACCCAGGGGCAATAGATATCGGTGATGGCGATGACCTTGATGCCGGCGGCCTTCGCGCGGGCGGCGAGCAGGCCGGATTTCCGTGCATAGCGCCGTGAATCGATGATCACCAGGCAGGTCTTGCCACGTTCGCTGTCGAAGAGGTCGACGAAGGTGCCGTCCTGCCCGTCAAGGAAGCGCACACGGGCGCGGGCATAATCGAGCTGGGCCGCGAAATAGAGGCCGATGCCACGCAGATTCTGGAAGGCCGCCACATGGACCTGCGGCGTCTCGGCCAGCAGCTTCACCGCCTTGCGCCATTCGGGCGATACAGGGTGCGCGAAGACGCGCGCAAGGTTGTCGCCATGCGCCTTCAACTGCTTGGCCTGGATCGAGCTGCCATTGGGCTTGGCCGCGTTCTTCATCTGCCAGGCCGAGCTTGGCGCGTGCCCGCGCAGCTCCTGGGTAAGGTCCGACAGCTTCTGGTAACCGAGACTGCGCAAAAAGCGGCCGACCGTGACCGCGCTGACGCCGACGCGCTTGGCAATCGACGCCGCGGTTTCGAACGGCAGATCGGCGAGATGCGCCTCCAGATAGCGCGCCAGCAAGGCTTCCGACGGCGTCCGGGCGTCCCGGTTCGCCCTCAGCTTCTCAATGACGGTGCCTTGGTTCATGGATCTCGCGAGTAGATGTTACTGGAGTAACAAAATATCATATATGTTATTCAGATAACATTACCGGAGTCAATTCCGGATTGCGGGGCGGATTTCGGGCTCCCGGACCGGTCGGTTCCGGCTCTGCTTGATGATTATCAGTCGGTTCCTTGACCAATGCCGTGTCCAGCGATCGCTCGACCATTGCGGCATAACCATCGTCGTCTTGGGGTGATTGGTGACCTTTCCCAATGCCGCGCGCTGGATTGATTCACATCAAGCGATCGCCGGCAGCGAAGGTCGATGGTTGCTGGACGAATTTCTCCCAAAGCACTGTTGAGGAGCGGGCTGTGGCCAGCGGTTTGCATCAGAATCAGCTTCATATGGAACCAGAGACGGCAGCATCGCCGCGGTTCGCCTTGTTCGGCTACGGGTTTCGCCCCTTCTTCCTGTTCGCGGCCTTCTATGCGGCCATTGCCGTGCCGGTCTGGGTCGGTATCTGGCGCGGTGATCTCGGCTGGATGCCCGCCATGCCGGCCAATCTGTGGCATGGCCATGAAATGATCTTCGGCTTCGCGGTCGCGGCGCTCGCCGGCTTCATGCTGACGGCCGTGCCCAACTGGACCGGTGCCGCAGCCATCAAGGGACCGCCGTTGATGTTGCTGGTCGGCGTCTGGGTGGCTGGGCGCATCGCCGCCTTCCTGCCATGGCCGTCCTTGTTTGCGGTAGTCGATCTCGCTTTCCTGCCGCTCCTCGCGGTCATCCTCGGGCCGGGCATTCTCATCCGGAATGGCCGGCGTAACAGCATCCTGGTCGGCATCCTGCTCCTGTTGGCCGCCGTCAACGGCGTCATTCATTTCGACGGCTATTTCGACGGTTGGGGTATGGCAGATCTCTCCGGCGGTTGGGGCCTCAATGTCGCCATCGCCATCTTCGCCCTGCTGATCGGCATCATCGGGGGCCGCATCGTTCCGGCCTTCACCCAGGGCGGCATGAAGATGGCGGGCGTGCCCTTCGTCATCACGGCGCACCGCGTCGTCGATCCGGCGGCCGTCCTGTCGCTCGTCCTCAATCTACTGGTCAATCTGCTCCAGGCGCCGGAACCGGTGCTGGGCGGTGCGGCTCTTCTGGCAGCCGCCTGCAATCTGCTGCGCTTCCTGCGCTGGCAGGGCTGGAAAACCTGGCCGGTGCCGCTGGTGTGGATCCTGCATATCGGCTACGCGTGGTTGATTATCGGCCTTGTTCTGACCTCCGTCACGGACCTCACCGGAACCTTGTCACCCACAATGGGACGTCACGCGCTCACCGCCGGTGCCTTCAGCACCATGATCCTCGCTGTGATGAGCCGCGCGGCATTGGGCCACACCGGCCGCCAGCTAGTCGCCAGCCGCAAGACGGTGGGGGCCTATATGTTTCTGACCGCCGCCGTGTTCTTCCGTGTCATCGCACCACTCTGCGGCGACATGGAAACAACTGTCGTGGAGGCCGCAGCTTTGCTGTGGTCGGCCGCGTTCCTCATCTTCGGCATTCTCTATCTGCCGATTCTGGTTCTGGCGCGCCCGGATGGTCGACCTGGTTGAACCGGCGCAGCACCTGATCCGCGGTCAGAACCCGGCGCGGCCCACGCGAATGCGGGCGGAGAAATCCGATCCTGGTCGGCGGCGCGCGCGCGTCATTAATATGGGCCTGCGCCTTCAGGGCTTCGAACGGCAGATCGCCGGCCAGGCGGCCATACTGATAGGCGAACTCATCGCTCTTGCCGTTGAACAGCAGGCGCCAATCCCAGGCGGGCAGGGGACCCTTGCTGGCGGCTGCTGTGTGGATGCGGATGTTGGTGGTGCAGTTGCTGGTGATCGCATTGTAGAAGGCAGGCGCCTGATGCAGCCCGTTCAGCGTCTGCAAGTAATTGAGAAAGACGCCGCGCGCCTCATCGGCTGACGCGGTGGAGCGATAGAGATAGACCTCTTCGCCCTTGCGGTAGTTTGTGCGCAGGCGGATGACATCCCGCTCATCGGCGACGATATAGATCAGCTCGTATTGCCGGAAGAAGCCATTCAGCGTGGAATATTCCTCCTCCAGCTCCTTGCGCGTCTCGACCGAGATCGCGATGCGCTGCCCGTCCGAAAACTGGAAGCTCAGGATCGGATGGGCGATCCAGGGCGAACCCCAGAAGGTGAGGAACAGGTCGACCGCCTCCAAATTGTTGAGATCGACCGTGCGTAACTCCAGTTCGGCGTGTAATCCGTCTCGGTCCGATAGTCGAAATTGCGCAGGTTGTGGATCGTGACGATATTGTCGGTGACGTCAGCCCAGGCCGTGCGCGCCACATCCGTCTGCCAGGAACGGTCTTCGGATGGCGCGATGTTCAGCCACCAGGCCAGAACCACGGCGACGCATCCGGTGAGGTACAGGGCCTGGTACCGCCAGCGTGGCATGATCGCGATGCCGACCAGCATCACCACGGTGCAGACGCTGGCCGCGACCAGCTGCCAGCGGCGCGGCAGATCGATATAGAGGGCCGCGACGGCCCAGAAGGCGAGCGCGATCACCAGGACCGAGACGAAGATGACGACAATCCATTGCAGCGGTGTCCGCGCTGTCGAGTGACGATGCCCTCGTTTCATATCCGGTCCACACCAATGCGATGAATGATCAGGTCAGAACGTGGCAGCAATGCTACCGTGCGCCCGGGTATAGCGTCGAGTTTCATCTTCGGGTGGCCGGGTTTCATGCCTGGAACCGGTCGATGACCGTGATGCCGGCGCCGCGATAACCGTCCATGGCAGCCAAGGCTGCGCCCGCTTCCGCGAGCGGGATGCGATGTGTCACCAGGCGCGATGGATCCGAGCCTGCCGGCGGCGATCATGCCGGAACAGGGCCGGGAAGCGGCTGGCGGCAATGCCGCGCGTCCCCATGATGTTGATCTGCCGCGAATAGACAGTCTCGAGCAGCGGGATCGTCGGGGCCGCATGCTCCTCGAGCGGCATGCCGATCTGCACATGCCGTCCCAGCTTGCGCAAGGAGCGGATCGAATTGTGGAAAGTCGCCGTGATGCCCAGCGCATCGATCGAGACGTGGGCACCACCCCCGGTCAGCGCGCGCACCTCCTCAGCGACATCCGGCGAGGTGCCGGCATTAAGCGTCCGAGTGGCGCCGAGCGCGCGCGCCAAGGCCAGCGCGTCCTCGTTCACGTCGATGGCCAGGACCTGCGCGCCGATGGCCGCGGCGATCATGATGGCGGAGATGCCTACACCGCCGCAGCCATGAACTGCGAGCCATTCGCCCGGCCGCAGATCGGCGCGGTCGACGAGGCCGCGGAAGGCGGTCGTCATGCCGCAGCCCATCGCCGCGGCGGCGGCAACATCGATGCTGGCCGGCAAAGGCACCAGATTGAAATCCGCATGCGTGACAGCGGTGAACTGCGCAAAGGCGCCCCAGCCGGAGAAGCCCACGACATATTGATGGGCGCAGACGGTGGCTTCTACTCCGCGGCAATCCGGGCAATCGCCGCAGGCGATGATGAAGGGTGCCGTGACCCGGTCGCCCTTCTTGAAGCGGCGGCAATTGGGCCCCACCTCGACCACGACGCCGGCGAATTCATGCCCCGGCACATGGGGGGCGGCGACATCCGGATCGGCGCCCTTCCAGGCATGCCAATCGGAGCGACACACGCCGCAAGCCTTCACCTCGATCACGGCGCCGTCGGTGGGGCAGGCGGGGTCGGCCACATCGCGCAAGATGAGCGGCCCGCGGAATTGATCGAGCAGGGCAGCCCGCATCTTGGCCTCTTTTAAAATCCGAAATCAGGAAACGCAGCCCAGACTGGACCGGCGGCGGAGATTCGGCAAGGTCGCGGGCTAGCTCTTGTCGCTGCTGAGGATACGGAGTTCGACGCTGGATTCCCGCACCGCGGCGACGGCGGCGGGATCGGGCGATCCGGCGGTCATGATCATGTCGACATCCTCGAAGCCGCAGACCCGTACCAGGGAGGTCTGCTTGAACTTGCTGGCATCGGTCACAACGATGCCGAGGCGTGCCGCGCGCAAGATCGCCTGCTTCAGCGCCGCGTAGGGCAGGCTCAGCCCCATGATGCCGAAGGAGGGATCGACCCCGTTGCAGCCGATGAAGGCGAAAGAGGCACGGATGCGCTCCAGGATCAGCGTGCTCACCGGTCCCACCAGCGAATGCTGCTGCGGCCGCAGGGTGCCGCCGGTCACCACCACCTCGACCCGCGGAATGGCGCGCTCCAGGGCCAGCGCTATGTTGAGCCCCGGCGTGAAGATGGTGAGGTTGGTGAGATCGTGCCGGTCGACGATGGCATTGGCGATCGCCATCGCCGTGGTGCCGACATCCAGGATGAGGCTGTCGCCGGGCGACAGCATGGCCGCCGCAGCCTGGCCGATCAGCCGCTTCTCCGGCAGATAACTTGCAGCCCTGGCCTCGTAATCGACCTCCGGCACTGCTTCCACGATGCGCATGGCGCCGCCCCGCACCCGGCGGATGCCACCGGTCCGCGCCAATATGTCGACATCACTACGGATGGTGACTTCGGAGACGCCGAACTGCCGGGCAAGGTCATAGATCCGGGCGAATTCATGGGCCTGGATGAAGGACAGCATCTGCTGCCGACGCGCGTCCGAATTCGACGATTCGGGACCGCTGCCGGCGGCACTAATCTCGACTTCGGCTGTTTCGGCGGTCATGCGTTGGGTCCGTTCTGTCCGCGCTCATAGAAAGCGAAACTCTGTATCGACGTCAAGTTGAGGGGAAATACCGCAGAAATGTGTCGCTTTTCGAACAAGCTTGACAATCGACTTTCGATACGGAAGTTTCTATATCACAAATCGAGCGGCAAACCAAAAGCCGCCGAGGCCCGAGGAAGCGTGATGACAGGGACCGCCTCATGACGGAGACGCCGGACGTCTCCCGCCCATCTGGTGTGCGTGAGCACGACGCTGTGCCCGAACTTGCCATGCGCAACATCGGCAAGAGCTTTGCTAATATCCGTGCCTTGTCCGATGTCTCCTTCTCCGTCCGCGGTGGCGAGATCCACGCGCTTATGGGCGAGAACGGCGCCGGCAAATCGACGCTGATGAAAATCCTCTCCGGCGCCTACCAGGCCGATCCCGGCGGCGAAATCCGCCTGCGCGGCGAGCTTGTGGCGATCGACGGACCCTTGGCCGGCCGCCGGCACGGCATCGCGATCATCTATCAGGAGCTCTCTCTCGCCCCCAACCTCACCGTGGCCGAGAACATCTTCCTGGGCGAGGAGAAGAAGCGTTTCGGCTTCATCGACCGCAAGGCAATGGAAGCGGCGGCGAAACCCCTGCTGGCGCGTCTCGACGCGCCCTTTGCCGCCACCGATCGTGTCGCCCAACTCTCCATCGCCGAACGCCAGTTGGTCGAAATCGCCCGCGCCCTTGCCGGCCATCCGCGCATCCTGGTGATGGACGAGCCAACCACCAGCCTGTCTTCGCGGGAGGCGACGCGCCTCTTTGCCATCATCCGCCAGTTGAAGAGCGAAGGCATCGCAATCGTCTATATCAGCCACCGCATGGCCGAGGTCTATGAACTGGCCGACCGCGTCAGCGTTCTGCGCGACGGAACGCTCATCGGCACCCTCGACAAGGAGGAGATCACGGCCCCCACTTTGGTGCGCATGATGGTCGGGCGCGAGCTTTCCTCCTTCTACACCAAGGAACACCGCCATCCGCCAGCCGACCGCAAGGCGGTGCTGGAGGTCGAGCATATCGGCGATGGCCGGTTCATCAAGGATTGCAGCTTCGCCGTGCGGGCAGGGGAGGTGGTTGGCCTCGCCGGCCTGGTCGGGTCCGGCCGCACTGAGCTCGCCCGCCTCATCTACGGCGCCGACGCCAAGGCCGGCGGTCGCGTCCTGGTCGACGGCAAGCAATGCCACATCGAGACCCCCTTGCAGGCGATCAAGTCCGGCATCGTCTATCTGACCGAGGACCGCAAGGCCCTGGGCCTCTTCCTCGACATGACGATCCGCGAGAACATCGCCGTGAGTGTCCTGGATGAGGATGCACTCCCGGGCGGTGTCCTCAACCTCAAGGCCGCCCGCACCCGCGCCGCCGCCGCCATCAAATCGCTCGGCATCCGCACCTTGAACGGCAGCGTCATCGTGCGTTCCCTTTCCGGCGGCAACCAGCAGAAGGTGCTGCTCTCGCGCTGCTTGGAAACCAAGCCCCGCGTGCTGCTGCTCGACGAGCCGACCCGCGGCATCGATGTCGGTGCCAAGTCGCAGATCTACCAGATCATCGACGCGCTGGCGCGCAACGGCGCCGTCGTTCTGGTGATCTCCAGCGAGCTGCCGGAGATCGTCGGCATTTCCGACCGCGTCCTGGTGATGCGCGACGGGCATATCGTGGGCGAGGTCGAGGGCACGCCGGAAGCCCCCATCACCCAGGAAAAGATCATGGATATCGCCACCAGCACGGCGGCCATTCGCGCCGCCTGAGGGCAGGATTTTTGTAAAAGGGACCGGGTATGAGCGACAGGACGGCGGACGCAACCGCGCAAGGATCGGACCAGGCCTCGCTCGCGCGCAAGCAGAAGATGCGCGCGGTGCTGCAGATAGTCGGCATGCTGCCGATCCTGATCATCCTCGCCATCTTCTTTGAAGTGTCGACCGACCGCTTCATGAGCTGGATGAACCTCTCCATCGTGGCGCAGCAGGCGGCGATCAACATCGTGCTCGCGGCCGGCATGACCTTCGTCATCCTGACCGGCGGCATCGACCTTTCCATCGGCTCGATCCTGGCTGCCTCCGCCATGATCGCCATCATCGTCTCCAAAGTGCCGGATTACGGCCTCCTAGGTGTGCCGGCGGCGCTCCTCATCGGCCTCATCTTCGGTCTCATCAACGGCATCCTCATCGCCGCCATGAAGCTGCCGCCTTTCATCGTGACATTGGGCTCGCTCACCGCCGTGCGCGGTGTGGCGCGCCTCATGGGCGAGGATACGACCGTCTTCAACCCGGAACTCCCCTTCGCCTTCATCGGCAACGGCACGCTGTTCCATGTGCCGTGGCTGGTCATCATCGCCTTTGCCGTGGTCATCCTCTCCTGGTTCATCCTGCGACGGACCGTGCTCGGCAACCGCATCTATGCGGTGGGCGGCAATCCCGATGCGGCGCGCCTTGCCGGCATCAAGGTCTGGCAGATCCTGCTCTTCGTCTATTCCATGGCGGGGCTCTTGGCCGGCCTCGGCGGCGCCATGTCGGCAGCCAGGCTCTATGCCGCCAACGGCCTGCAACTGGGCCAGAGCTATGAGTTGGATGCCATCGCCGCCGTCATCCTGGGCGGTACCAGCTTCACCGGCGGTATCGGTTCGATCTGGGGCACGCTGATCGGCGCGCTCATCATCGCCATTCTGACCAATGGCCTGATCCTCCTCGGGATCTCGGACATCTGGCAATACATCATCAAGGGATTGGTCATCATCTGTGCCGTGGCACTCGACCGCTATCGTTTGCGGGAAGGTGGGCGCACATGACGGGGCCATGGGTGCCGGCGCTCAAAGAAGTCGCTGGATAGAAAGCCGTGCCTGGCCGAGCCATCGGCCGGGTCACGTAAATCCAACAGGAGGAAACATGAAGCTCACTCGTCTCGCCCTCGGACTGGTGGTTGCCGCAAGCCTCGCGGCGCCGGCAGCGGCCCAGGAACTCAAGAAAGTCGGCATCTCAGTCGGTTCGCTCGGCAACCCGTTCTTCGTCGCCACGATCAAGGGCATCGAGGACAAGGCCAAGGGGATCAACCCGGATGTCGAAGTCATCTCGGTCTCGTCCGACTATGATCTCAACAAGCAATTCACGCAGGTGGATAACTTCATCGCCGCCGGCGTCAACGTCATCATGATCAACGCCGTCGACCCGGTTGCCATTGCCCCCGCTATCAAGAAGGCACAGGCTGCCGGCATCGTCGTCGCCGCCTTCGACGTGGGTGCCGATGGTGCCGGACGTCACGGTGATGACCGACAATGTGAAGGCCGGCACGCTCGCCTGCCAGTACATCGTCGACCATCTCAAGGGCCAGGGCGACGTGCTCATCGTCAACGGCCCGCAGGTGACCTCGGTGACCGATCGGGTCAAGGGCTGCAAGGAAGTCTTTGCCGCCAACCCAGGCATCAAGGTCCTCTCCGACGACCAGGACGCCAAGGGCTCGCGCGATGGCGGCTTTGCCGTGACGCAGAGCCTGCTCACCCGCTTCCCCAAGGTTGATGGCATCTTCGCGATCAACGACCCGACCGGCATCGGCGCCAGCCTGGCGGCGGTGCAGATGGGCCGCAGCGAATTCATCATCACTGCCGTCGACGGGGCGCCGGATATCGAAGCCGAATTGAAGACCGGCACCTCGCTGATCAAGGCCTCGTCCTCGCAGGATCCCTACACCATGGCCGGCCAGTCGCTTGAACTGGCTGCCGGCATCCTCGCCGGCAAGAAGCCGGATCCCAATGTGATCCTGCTCGACCCGGTGTTGATCACCAACGAGAACCTCGGCTCCTACAAGGGCTGGACCTCGCACTGATTTCCCAGCCCGCCGGCCGCGGTTTCCCTGAGCCGCGGCCGGCGGTTTCTTTTCTTAAGGTTGCAAGATGCTGAAGGCGTTGCGCGAGCAGGTACTCGAAGCCAATCTCGATCTGGTGCGTGGCGGGCTTGTCCTCTTCACCTTCGGCAATGTGAGCGGTATCGACCGCGCGAAAGGCCTCGTCGTCATCAAGCCCAGCGGCGTGCCCTATGACCGCATGAAGGCGGACGACATGGTCGTGACCGATCTCGCCGGCACCAAGGTCTTCGGCGATCTCAGGCCATCCTCTGACCTCGCCACGCATCTCGTCCTCTACAACGCCTTTCCCGCCATCGGCGGCGTGGTGCATTCGCATTCCGAATTCGCGACCATCTGGGCGCAGGCGGGCAGGCCCATTCCGGCCCTTGGCACCACCCATGCCGACTATTTCCATGGCCCCGTGCCGGTGACGCGCGACCTCACCGATGCCGAGATCAACGGCGACTATGTCCACAACACCGGGATTGTGATTGTCGAGGCGCTGGGCAACCAGGACCCGATGTCGCTGCCCGCTGCCCTGGTGGCCGGCCACGGTCCCTTCTGCTGGGGCATTGACCCGGGCGCCGCCGTCCATAACGCCATCGTCCTGGAATCCGTGGCGCGTATGGCGCTCCACACGATGAGCTTGCGGCCCGATGCCGTCGGCCTGTCGCAGGCCTTGCTCGACCGGCACTACTTCCGTAAGCATGGCGCCGCCGCCACCTATGGCCAATCCAGTTCCAAGCAGGCACAACCCTGATGCAATCTGTCGTCGCCGGCGTTGATTTCGGTACCTTGAGCGTCCGCGTGACCTTGTTCTCAGAGGCGGGCAAGGCGCTGGGCCATGCCAGCGCCGACTATCCGCTGCATCGCCGGCGCGACGATCCGGATTATGCGACCCAGTCCCATGACGACCAGATGAAGGCGCTGGCCGCCGCCATGGACAAGGTGCTGGGGACGAGCCGCATCTCCGGCCAGGATGTGATTGCACTCGCCATCGACACGACCGGATCCAGCGTCATCATGGTGGGTGAGGGGCTGCAGCCCTCGACGACTATTACCTCTGGTGCGACCATCGCGCAAAAGCCGAGGCGCAGGAGATTACCGAACAGGCGCATAAGGACGGGCTTGAGGCGATCAACTGGTGCGGTGGCGTCTATTCCCATGAATGGGGCTTTGCCAAGGTGCTGCATTGGCTGCGCCACAATCCGGCCAAACGCGGGCAGTTCGTCACCGCCCTTGAACATTGCGACATGGTGGCGGCGACCCTCACCGGTGTCACCGATCCCACTCAGGTCAAGCGCAGCGTCTGCGCCATGGGCCATAAATGGATGTGGAACCCGCGCTGGAACGGCCTGCCGTCGCAGGACTTCCTCACCCGCGTCGATCCGCTGCTCGATGGCATCCGCGCGAAAATCGGCGGCACCTTCTGCACCTCCGACCAGATCGCCGGATACCTGACACCGGCCTGGGCGGAACGCCTCGGCATCAGGCCCGGCATTCCCATTCCGGTGGGGGCGTTCGATGCGCATTGGGACGCGCTCGGCGCCGGCTGCAAGGTGGGCGACGTCGTCAATGTCGTCGGCACCTCAACCTGCATCATCGCGACCGCCAAGGATGTGGGCCTCATTCCCGGCCTCTGCGGCATCGTGCCGGGCAGCGTAGATCCGCATCTCATGGGCATCGAGGCGGGCCTCTCGGCGACCGGCGATATTTTCGATGCCATCGCCCGGCGCGCCAATGTTCGCATCGCCGATCTCTCGCGCGGGCTCGAGCAATACCGCGCCGGCCAGACCGGCCTCCTGCGCCTCACCTGGGACAATGGCGACCGCACCGTGCTGGTGCGGCCCGATCTCGGCGGCATCACCTTGGGCTGGAACCTCCTGCACACCGCCCAGGACGAACTCTTCGCCGCCATCGAAGGCACCGCCTTCCATACGCGCCTCATCCTGGAACGCATGGCCGAAGGTGGCGTGCCGATCGACCGCATCATCAATGGCGGCGGCATTCCGCAGCACAATCCGGTCCTCAACCAGGTCTATGCCAATGTCCTGGGCAAGCCTGTGCTGGTGCCGGACGGTGTCCCCACCGGCTTTGGCGCCGGCATCTCGGCAGCATGGCGGCCGGCATCTATCCTGATGTCGCGGCGGCGCAAAGCCAGATGTGCCTGCCGTTCAAGACTTTCAGCCCGGACCCGCGACACGAGCGACCTACGAGGCGCTCTATGCGATGTTCCGCGGGCTCTATCGCGGCTTCGGCGGCGTCGAACCGATGACGCCGCTCGCCACCATCCTGCCCGAATTGCGCCGGATCGCACTCACCGGAGGCCACAGCCGATGACGACACGCATGGACCAGAAGCTTGCCCGCATCCGTGCCGGACAATATACGCGCGGCGACTTCATCATCGCCGATGCCAAGGATGGCGATATGGGACCTAGCATTCCCTCGACCGGTCCCTTGCGCAAAGCCGATGGCAGCTGGTCTCGCTATCGCACCCGCGCCGAGTTTCTCGACCAGGTGCGCGCCATCGTGCGGCAGGATGTGGTCGACATCATGCTGCTCTCCGCCTCAAATCTTGAGAAGCTTGCGGGGGAGGGCGTGTTTCGTGACAGCGCCGTGAAGCCCGCGGTTCGCGCCAACGACACGACCGATATCTGGGTGGGTCGCGGCGCCACCTACAACCAGCAGCCCTCGCGCGCCTTCCGCTCGGCGTCGCTGCCCCGCGTGCTGCATGGCGGTGATGCCCACCGCGCCAGTGCCGCCGTCACCGGCACCGATCTCGGCCTCTATTCGATCACCTTCAACAACGATCTCGATGCCGATTACAAGTCACTGCTGGCCTTCGCCGAGTTCCGCGCCGACGCGGCCCGCCATGGCTTCAAATATTTCCTGGAAGTCTTCAACCCCAATGCCGGCCGCGACCTCGCACCCGACATCATGCCGCATTTCGTCAATGACTCGATCGTGCGCTGTCTGGCCGGCGTTCAGCAGGCCGACCGGCCGCAGTTCTTGAAGATCGCCTATAACGGCCCCAAGGCCCTTGAGGAACTGGCCGGCTACGATCCTGGCATGATCGTCGGCGTGCTGGGCGGTGGCGCCGGCACGACCCGGGATTGTTTCGAACTGTTGAGTCAGGCCGAACGCTTCGGCGCCCGCGTCGCTTTGTTCGGCCGCAAGATCAACCTCGCCGAGGATCCTTGGCCATCGTGGCCCTCATGCGCCATGTGGCGGACGGCACGGTGACGCCGGCCGAGGCGGTCAGAGGCCTATCACAGCGCTCTCGGCAAGGGCGGCATCACGCCCACCCGGTCCCTGGCGGATGACAGCATGGTCACCGAGGCCGTCCTCAAGCACGCCGCCTAAGACCTCTGGATTCCGGACATTTCCGCCTGTAGAGAAGAGGGTATGAGCACTTCTCGTCGCGGTATTGTCACGGGTGGCACCTGGTGCGTTGATCGCAACCGCGCGATCGATGCCTGGCCCCATGAGGATGGCGTTGCTGAAATCCTCGCCGCCGAAATCTATGGCGGCGGTTCAGCCTGCAACCTTGCCCTCGACGTGAAGAAGCTCGACCCCGCCTTTCCGGTCGCCACCATCGGCCTGGTCGGTGACGATCCAGACGGTCGCTTCCTCTGGTCCCAGGCCGACGCCCATGGCATCGACCGCACGCAGCTGGTAGCCACCAGCGCCGCCGAAACGCAGTTCACCGATGCCTATGTCTCGAAGCGCAGCGGCCGCCGCACCCACATCTTCTTCCAGGGCACGGGCGCGTTGCTGACGCCCGATCATTTCGATTTTTCGCACACAACTGCGCGCATCCTCCATCTGGGATTGCCGGGTGCCCATCGCCTGATGGATCAGCCCTGGCAGGACGATCCCAATGGCTGGGTCGCGGTCCTGCGCCGTGCGCGTGCGGCGGGGCTCGAGACCAATCTTGAGCTCTTCAGCATCGCGCCTGACCGCATCGCGGCCCTCGTGCGCCCCTGCCTGCCGCATCTCGACTATCTCATCGTCAACGACCTTGAGATCGGCGCCATCGCCGGCCTGCAGGCTTCCAACGATGGCGTCACCGTGGTGAAGCTGTGCATCGAGGCCGCGCGCGAGGTGCTGGCCCAGGGCGCCATGCGGCTGGTCGTTGTGCATTTCCCGGCCGGTGCCGTCGCCATCGCGCGCGACGGCCGGATCTGGACTGCCGCCTCGGTCAGCGTGCCCCAGGCGGAGATCGTCAGCGCCAACGGTGCCGGCGACGCCTTCGCCGCCGGCATCATCTATGCGCTCCATGAAGGCTGGGATGTCGATGCGGCCCTGGAACTTGCTCATGCCGCCGCCGCCATGTCGCTGCGCGGTCTTTCCACCTGCGCCGCCGTCGACACCTATCAGGCCTGCCTCGCCCAGGCCAAAGCCTGGGGCCATCGCCAGGCGATCTGATCCAGTTTCGATGACTCGGCCTGCGGTTGCGTGGCGCCTCAGTGGCTCGTCGCTGCCACCTCAGCAAGCGTCGCTTTCTGGACAAAATTCCCGCATTCTCGTCGCGTATTAGCAAAGACCTTGACGACAAGGCGGGGTGGGGGCGATGTTCCTCCCGTCGAAGGTTCCCCAACGGATGAACTCCAGGGGATTAATAGGGAACACGGTGCGGACGACCCAAAAGGGGCCAAAACCGTGACTGCCCCCGCAACTGTAAGCGAGGAGCGGACGCCGAAGTGACCACTGGTTGAGACCCGGCAGCAATGCCGGCAAACAACTGGGAAGGTCGGTGCCGCGCGCAACTCGCGAGTCAGGAGACCTGCCAGCGACAAGACGAATCCGTATTCATGGACGGGGTGTCCACGCGGTGCTGACTTTATCGGTATCGATTATGCGCCCCTTCCGGCACCGACCGGCGCCGTCACATCTCGTGGCGGGGCCAACACCAAGGGGATCCAACATGCAGACCAGCAACCTTACCGCCACCACCCTCTCCACAAAGACCAGCACCCGCGCCGAAGCGCTGACCGGCGCCTTCATGGCCGCCATCCTGGGTGTCGTCCTGGTCTGGGGCGTCGGCTTCTCGCAGATGGAAGCCGCTCACAATTTCGCCCACGACACCCGCCACGCCAACGCCTTCCCCTGCCACTAAGAGGCAGGTTCATGGAGACGTTTCGACGGCTGTTTCTGGTCGCGGCACTCGCTGGCCTGATCAGCGGCCTGTTCATTGCGGTGGTTCATCAGGTGAGCACGACACCGCTCATCCTGGCGGCCGAGCAGTATGAGGCGGCGGCGCCAGTGGATGAAACCGCTGTAGACGAAACCGCCGCTGCTGACACCACGACCCACACCCATGATGACGGGGCCGCCCATGACCATGGCAGCGGTGACGCCTGGGCGCCGGCCGACGGGTGGGAACGCACCCTCTCGACGGCGGTGGCCGATGTCCTCACCGGTATCGGCTTCTCGCTGCTGCTGGTGGCGGCCTATCGCATCTGGGGTGGTGCCATGAACTGGCGGACCGGCCTCTATTGGGGCCTTGCCGGTTTTGCCGCCATTGTCGCCTCGCCCAATCTGGGCCTGCCGCCGGAAGTGCCGGGGACTGCGGCCGCGCCGCTCCTCGACCGGCAGATCTGGTGGCTGGCAACGGTCGCTCTGACCGCCGCCGGCCTCGCCATGATCTTCCAAGGCAAGCGCTACTGGTGGGCGGCGCTGGGCCTGGCGCTCATCGTCCTGCCGCACGCTTATGGCGCGCCGCAACCGGCCGAGCATGCGAGCCTCGCACCCGAGGCGCTCTCGCATCGCTTCATCGTCGCCGCCACCATCGTCGGCCTACTGTTCTGGTCGGTGCTGGGGGCTGCCACGGGCTACTTCTACAATCGCGTCTTCAAGGACGCCGCCGCCTGATCGCGCGGCACATTCACTAGACGGCAATAAAAAAGCCGGGCGTCCCGGATGGGGCGCCCGGCTTTCTCTTGTCTTGAGTTTAGAGCGCGCGCACGTCCTGGATGAAGTGCTCGATCGTCGATCGGATGCTCGCGGTGTTCTGCCACAGGAGACGCGCCGCGGTCAGCACCGTCGCGGTGGCGCTCTGCGTCTGGCCGGCGGCCTGCGCCACGAACACGACCTTCTCGGAGACTTCCTGGTTGCCGGCGGAGGCTTCCTGGATGTTGCGCGAGATTTCCTTGGTAGCCGAGTTCTGCTCCTCGACCGCCGCTGCGACACCGCCCGAGATTTCCTTCATCTGCCGGATCTGATCGCCCACCGCGCGGATCGATTCCGCGGTCGATTGCGTCGAGTTCTGGATCGACGACACCTGCACCGCGATGTCTTCCGTGGCGCGGGCCGTCTGGTTGGCAAGGCTCTTCACCTCATTGGCGACCACCGCGAAGCCCTTGCCGGCTTCACCGGCACGCGCAGCCTCGATCGTCGCGTTGAGCGCCAGCAGGTTGGTCTGGCTCGAGATCTCGGTGATGAGGCGCACCACATCGCCGATCTTGGTCGAGGCCTCGGTCAGATGACCCACACGCTCCGTCGTCTCGTCGATGGCATGGGTCGAGGCCGTGGCGATTTCCGACTGGGTCGAGACCTGCCGCGTGATTTCCATGATCGAGGCGGAGAGTTCCTCGGTCGCGGCGGCGACGGTGCTGACATTGGCGCTGGCCTCGGTTGCGGCAGCCGCCACCTTCTGCACCTGGTCGAGCGATTCCGTCGACAGCTGTGTGAGCGATTCCGCGGTGGTTTCCAGCTCGTCGGCCGATTTCACCAGCGCCTGCAGGATGGTCTCGACCTGCTGGTCGAAGCCGCGGGCAAGGTCGGTCATCTTGGCGGCGCGCTTCTCGCGGGCCTGTTGCTGCTCGGCCGCTTCCGCCTGCAACCTCTCGTTCTTGCGCATATTGTCGGCGAACACCGCGACAGCACCCGCCATGTTGCCGACCTCGTCGGCGCGCTCGGCATAAGGGGATGCTGACCGAGGTATTGCCGGCCGCAAGTTCCTTCATCGTGCCGGTGATCACGCGGATGGGCGCGCCGATCTGGCGCGACAGCACGAAGAAGAACAGCACCGCGGCCACCAGCATGACGATAGCGCTGCCGATCACGACCCGCAGTGTCCAGGACAGGGCCGAGTCGATCTCGGCATTGGCTGCGGCGGAGTTGGCGGCGATGGCCGCCGACAACTCCTGGCTGGCCGCTTCGAGCTTTTCGGTCAGCGTCTCACCGGCGCCGGTCACTTCGATGGCGCGGGCTTCGTTGACGGTCGATGGATGGCGCATCAGCTTCAACTGCGATGTCACCGGCCCATCGCGCCATTCCTTTACGGCAGCGCCGATGGAGTCGAGTTGGGTGAGCAGGGCCTGCTCGCCCTGGGCATTGGCCACAGCTTCCGCGAGCAGCGTGTCGAAGGTCTCGCTGAAGGTCTGGTAGTTGCGTGAATATTCGGAACTGCCGGTGACCAGCAGGCCGCGCATGGCGGTCTGCATCTTGGCGGCGATGGCCATGGTGGCGTTGATCGAGCTTGCCTGACGTTCGGCCGCATCGCTGATCGTGTTGGCGCGGTCAATGCGGGCCGTCAGCATGATCGAGATGACGCCCGAGATCACGATCACGAGCCCCAGCAGCGAGAAGGCGATGATGAGCTTCTTGGCAACGGATAGATTGGCGAATTTCATTTTCTAGTTCCCCGTTCCTGTCAGCTCTGCAACCGGCGCAGCATTTCGGTGAGATTGAATTCAACCGTCACGGCGCCGATCGATTCCTTGGTGGCCGGGTCGACCACCGTGAAATTGACCTGGGTGCGCCAGGTCTTGGTCTCGTCGTTGAATTCCGGCTCGTCGACGAAGACCGCATCTGGCCCGACCGCGAAGGTCTTCTGGTATTTGTCCTCGTCGCCCTGCCAATAATCGGAGGTGACCGAGCTCTGCCCGACATTGAGGCCGAACTTGTCCATGACGAAGATCTCGGTGAAGAGCCCGGCGGAGCTGGCCTGGATATAAAGGAGATAGTTGGACAGCGGGCTGCTGAGGATCTCGGCGATGAAAGGCTGGTCGTCGGATTTGGCTTCCGCCTTCCAGGCCGCATCCATCTTGTCGATGGCCGCCTGGTCGACGCCGGTATGCACCTTGTTGGCGGCGCTGATCGACAGGATCGTCACCTGCTGCACGATGCGCTCGCGCATGTCCTTGATGACGTCCGGCGTAATGATCTCGGCCGAGATCCCGGGCGGCGGCGTCGGTGCCGGTGCTTCCGCGGCAGCGGCGGGCGCTGGTGCCGCGACAGCCGGTGCCGCCGGGTCGGTGGCAGCCGGTGCGGCACCCGCCTCGACGGCGGGCAGAGTTGTTGTCGTTGTCGTCGCTTCCTGGGCGAGGGCAGGCGGTGTGGCGGCGAAGGCCAGGGCCATGGCGGCGAACATCACCGAGCCGGCGCGACATTTGTTGATCATGTCTTGCTCTCAAATCTGATTACACTGACAAAAGAGTGCCTGGAATATGTAAACAATTCCTTTCATGGGCTAAGAACAGGTTGATATTCCTGAACAAATTATAAATAGGACTGGCCTGGCTCCGCACGGCGCCCATGCCGGATCCGCCCGTTTTGCGGCCTGCTTTTCGCGCGATGACACCTTCGCTCGAGCCTACCGGTGCATGCTATAAATTGAAGATTATCAAATCGGCGGAAGGATCTGGGGATGGATGGGGCGTCGGAGAAACCGACCGAGGTGGAAGCTGGCGAGCAGGCCACGGCCGCCGACCGCGCGTGACCTGGCGCTCCGCGCCAAAGGCGCCACCGCGAGCTTCCTGCCCTATGTCTGGCGCCGCTTCGACGCCGATGGCTGCGTTGGTGTGGCGGCCGGCCTCAGCTACACCTCACTGCTGGCGATCGTGCCGCTGCTCGCCATCGGCCTCGCCATGTTCGCGGCCTTTCCGCCTTTGGCAGACCTGCGGGACGATTTTATCATCGTGCTGGCCCAGAATCTCGCACCGGATCTGGCCAACGTCGTCACCGAATATCTGGGAACGTTCATCAACAATGCCGGCGGAACATCGGCGGCCGGCGTCATCGGCATCGGTGTCACCGCGATCCTGCTGGTCAACACGATCCAAACCGCCTTCGACAACATCTGGGGCGTCACCAGCCACAAGAACAAGCTGCATCGCCTGCCGGTGTACTGGGCCATCATCACGCTGGGTCCCTTGCTGTTCGGCGCCTCGCTCTCGATCTCGACCTATGTCTTCTCAATGGCCAGCAACGGCGGAATCTACGGCCTGTCCGCGGGCGTCAAGATTCTCGCGGCGGTCCTGCCCTTCCTGCTCGAGACGGCTGGCTTTGCCTTGTTCTACCGCCTCATCCCGACCCGCCCCGTGCGCTTCATGGATGCCGGCATGGGCGCCATCCTGGCGGCCATCCTGTTTGAACTCCTGAAGCGTGGCTTCGGTCTCTATCTACAGTATTTCGGCTCCTATCAGGTGGTCTACGGCGCGCTCGCCACCATCCCGATCTTCCTTATCTGGATGTACCTCGTCTGGGTCACGGTGCTGATCGGCGCCGAGGTCGCGGCGGCGCTCCCCGAATGGCGCTCCGGGCGCCGCCAGGTCGGTGAATCGCTCCGCCGTGGCGATCTCCTCAGCCTGGCGCTGGGCACCTTCGCGGAACTCTCCAAGGCCCAATCGCATGGTTCCGGCGTCCGCTCAGAACAACTGGTCCATGCTTTGGCCGCCGATCCAGGGCGCCTCATCTGGCTGCTCGATACCTTGAAAACCCACCGCCTCATCGCACGAAGCGACAACGGCCGCTGGATCCTCGCCCGCGACCTCAACAGCTTCTCCATCCACGATCTCTGCCACGATCTCGGCATCGCCCTGGGCGAGACGGTGGAGGAGGTGGTGCCGCTGGTCGATCCCCTGATGCGCCGCATCGCCCAGACCGAGAAGGCGGCGCTGGACGAGAGTGTGGGCGCTGCCCTCAAGGGCATCGGTGCCATTTGAGGCATTTCTCTTGTGCCAAGGATTTCTGTTACTCGGCCATTTTTGCTTTATCCCCCGCCGCGCCACCCCTATAAATCGGCCCAGACAATTTTCGCGTTTCAACGAGGGAGTCGCTCATGACCGCCATCATCGACCTGCACGCGCGCCAGATTCTGGACAGCCGCGGCAATCCGACAGTCGAGGTGGATGTCATGCTGGAAAGCGGCGCGAGTGGCCGCGCGGCAGTGCCGTCCGGTGCCTCGACCGGCGCCCATGAAGCGGTCGAACTGCGCGACGGCGACAAGACGAAATATCTCGGCAAGGGTGTCCTGAAGGCCGTCGATGCTGTGAATGGCGAGATTTTCGAAGCGATCTCCGGCCTCGATGCCGAGGACCAGGTCAAGATCGACCGCCTGATGATCAGCCTCGATGGCACGCCCAACAAGGCGCGTCTCGGCGCCAATGCCATTCTTGGGGTGAGCCTCGCAGTAGCAAAGGCCGCTGCCGCCGATGCCGGCCTGCCGCTCTACCGCTATGTCGGCGGCACCTCGGCGCGCACCCTGCCGGTGCCGATGATGAACATCATCAACGGCGGTGCCCATGCCGACAACCCGATCGACTTCCAGGAATTCATGATCCTGCCCTGGGCCGCCAAGAGCGGTTCCGAGGCCCTGCGCTGGGGCGCCGAGGTCTTTCATGCCCTGAAGGCGCAGTTGAAGGCCGCCGGCCACAACACCAATGTCGGCGACGAAGGCGGTTTCGCGCCGAACTTAAAGAGCGCCGACGAGGCGCTGGCCTTCATCATGAAGTCGATCGAGAAGGCCGGTTTCAAGCCCGGCACCGACATCGCGCTTGGGCTCGATTCAGCGTCGACCGAATTCTACAAGGACGGCAAATACCATCTGGAAGGCGAGGGCAAAGTGCTCGACGCCGCCGGCATGGTCGATTTCTACGCCAAGCTCGCCAAGGCCTATCCGATCGTCACCATCGAGGACGGCATGGCCGAGGATGATTGGGACGGCTGGAAGGCCCTGACCGACAAGCTCGGCGCCACCGTCCAGCTGGTCGGCGACGATCTCTTCGTCACCAACCCGGTCCGCCTCCAATCCGGCATCGAGAAGGGCATCGCCAACGCCATCCTGGTCAAGGTCAACCAGATCGGCACCCTCACCGAAACTCTTGAAGCTGTTGAGATGGCCCACAAGGCTGGCTACCGGGCCGTCATGTCCCATCGCTCCGGCGAGACCGAGGATTCGACCATCGCCGATCTGGCGGTTGCGACCAATTGCGGGCAGATCAAGACCGGCTCCTTGAGCCGTTCGGACCGCATCGCCAAGTACAACCAGCTCCTGCGCATCGAAGAGGGCCTGGGCTCAGCCGCTGGCTATGCCGGCCGCGCTGCCATCGAGAAGCTCGGCAAGTGACGCCGGTCTGGGGTGGGAGCCATTCACATTCGACTCAAACCGCCGTTTCTAACGTCTTGAATCGCTTTTCTATTGACGGGTGGAATCGGAGTGTGATTCGCTGAGCGCATGGAAATCGGTCGCGAAATCCGGCGTCGCCTGCGCCAAGTTGCTCTGCCTCTCTTGGGGGCGTGCCTTTCTGCCTATTTCGTGTTCCATGCCATCCATGGCGACCGCGGCATCCTAGCCTGGCTGCATCTCAACCAGGAACTGAAGGCCGCGACCGCCCAGGCGGCCGAAGCCTCGGCCGACCGCAAGGCGATGGAGCGGCGTGTGACGCTCCTCTCCAACAGCTCCCTCGACCTCGACATGCTCGAAGAACGCGCCAGGGTGATGCTGAACTACGCCCACCCCGACGACCTCATCATCTTCCTGCAGCCCAGCGACACCGACCCGGCCGGCGTTCACGCCGTCATGGTAGTCGCAACTCCCCTTATCGTCATGGTCCGCGCAGGCGGCCACCTACGAGTTGGTTGGCGACTGACGATAGCAATTCGTGGGTGGCCCGCCTGCGCGGACCATGACGCGTGTGTTGACCGGGCCATTCTTAACCACTATTCGGTTAATAGCCACTTTATCGTATAATATCAACATATTAACTGTTGTTGATTTGCGTCGGATTAACCACGATAATCTAGCCGATTGACCGGCGCACCCGAGGCTGTGCGGATGGTCGACAGGCCGAACCAACGGCTTATAGTCAACAGCCAAAACCCAGTCAGGGGGGTCTAATGGCCAAGTCAGCGACACGCGCGGCATCCAAAGCCGCTGCCCCGGTATCTGCACAGGATCTCATCCAGTATTATCGCGACATGCTGCTGATCCGTCGCTTCGAAGAGAAGGCCGGCCAGCTCTACGGCATGGGCCTCATCGGCGGATTCTGCCACCTCTATATCGGCCAGGAGGCCGTGGTGGTGGGCATGCAGGCCGCGGCCGAGCCGCAGGACAGCGTCATCACCTCGTATCGCGATCACGGCCACATGCTGGCCTGCGGCATGGACCCCAAGGGCGTCATGGCCGAGCTGACCGGCCGCCGTGGCGGCTACTCCAAGGGCAAGGGCGGCTCGATGCACATGTTCAGCCGCGAGAAGAAATTCTATGGCGGCCACGGCATCGTCGCAGCCCAGGTGCCGATCGGCACCGGTCTCGGCTTTGCGCACAAATACAACGAAGATAACGGCGTCAACATGGCCTATTTCGGCGATGGTGCTTTGAACCAGGGCCAGGTCTACGAGCTTCAACATGGCGGCCCTCTGGAAGCTCCCCGTGGTCTATGTGATCGAGAACAACCAGTACGCCATGGGCACCTCGGTGGCGCGTTCCGCCGCGGGCTTGAAGCTCTGCGACCGCGGTGCCGCCTACGGCATTCCCGGTCAGCAGGTCGACGGCATGGATGTGGTGAAGGTCAAGGAAGCTGCCGCCATGGCGCTGGCTCATGCGCGGGGTGGTGACGGTCCCTTCATCCTCGAGATGAACACCTATCGCTATCGCGGCCATTCCATGTCCGATCCCGCGAAATATCGCACCAAGGAAGAAGTGGCGAAAATGCGCCAGGAACATGACCCGATCGATCGGCTGCGCGAGCGTCTGCTTGCTGAGAAGCTGACTGACGAAGCGGGTCTCAAGAACATCGACCGCGAGATCAAGGACATCGTCTCGCAGGCCACCGAATTCGCTCAATCCTCGCCGGAACCGGATCCATCGGAGTTGTGGACCGACATCCTGGTTGAAGCCTGAAGGGGAAGGAGCTCATATGCCCACCGAGATTCTGATGCCCGCACTGTCGCCCACCATGACCGAGGGCAAGCTGGCCAAATGGCTTAAGAAGGCCGGCGATTCCGTGAAGCCCGGCGATATCCTGGCTGAGATCGAGACCGACAAGGCGACCATGGAAGTGGAAGCCGTCGACGAAGGCATCTTGGAAAAGATCCTGGTCGAAGCCGGGACCGAGAATGTCGCCGTCAACGCGCCGATCGCCATCCTGCGCGGCGAAGACGAAGCGGCGGGTGCCTCACCAGCCGCCAAGGCGGCACCGCAAGCAGCAGCCGCCCCGGCTGCGGCGGCACCATCCCAGGTCGCAGCGCCCGCCATCGTGAAATCCGCTGCCGCCGAACCGGAATATACCGGTGCCACCGCGACCCATACCGTGCGCGAAGCTTTGCGCGATGCGATGGCCGAGGAAATGCGCCGCGATCCCAAAGTGTTCCTGATGGGCGAAGAAGTCGCTGAATATCAGGGCGCCTACAAGGTGAGCCAGGGCTTGCTCGAGGAGTTCGGCCCCAAGCGCGTCATCGACACGCCGATCACCGAACACGGCTTCGGCGGTCTGGGTGTGGGTGCTGCCTTCGGCGGCCTGCGTCCGATCGTCGAATTCATGACCTTCAACTTCGCCATGCAGGCGATCGACCACATCATCAACTCGGCCGCCAAGACGCTCTACATGTCCGGCGGCCAGATGGGTTGCCCGATCGTTTTCCGCGGCCCCAATGGCGCGGCGTCCCGTGTCGGCGCCCAGCATTCGCAATGCTATGCGAGCTGGTACGCCCATTGCCCGGGCCTCAAGGTCGTCTCACCCTATTCGGCGGCCGATGCGAAGGGCCTGCTCAAATCGGCGATCCGCGATCCCAACCCGATCATCTTCCTCGAAAATGAAATGCTCTACGGGCAATCCTTCGAGGTGCCGACCGATCCCGAATTCGTCGTGCCGATCGGCAAGGCGCGTATCGTACGTCCGGGCAAGCATGTCACCATCACCGCCTTCTCGAAGATGGTGGGGACGGCGCTCGCCGCTGCCGACATCCTCGCCAAGGACGGGATCGAGGCGGAAGTCATCGATCTGCGCACCATCCGCCCGCTCGACACCGACACCATCGTTGCGTCTGTCAAGAAGACCAACCGCCTCGTCTCGGTCGAGGAAGGCTGGCCCTTTGCCGGCATCGGTTCCGAACTGTCGGCACTGATGATGGAACTGGCGTTTGATGATCTCGATGCGCCGGTTGCCCGCGTGCACGGCGCCGACGTGCCGCTGCCCTACGCCGCCAACCTCGAAAAGCTCTCGCTGCCGCAGCCCGACTGGGTTGTCGATGCCGCCAAGCGCGTCTGCTACCGCTAAGAAGGGGAGGGTCTGATGCCGATCAATATCCTGATGCCCGCCCTGTCGCCGACCATGACGGAAGGCAATCTTGCGCGTTGGTTGAAGAAAGAGGGTGACGCGGTCAAGGCCGGCGACATCCTGGCCGAGATCGAAACCGACAAGGCGACCATGGAAGTGGAAGCCGTCGATGAAGGCACGCTGGCCAAGATCATCGTCCCCGGCGGTGCCCAGGGCGTGAAAGTTAACGACGTCATCGCCGTGCTGGTGGAAGAGGGCGAGGATGCAAGTGCGGTGAGTGCCGCGCCTGCTGCCGCAAAGCCTGCGCCTGCTGCTGCAGCACCCGCTGCCGCACCGGCAAAAGCTGAAGCTGCCCCGGCCGCGAAACAGCCCGCATCGGTACCCAATGCCGGCGGCCGCATCGTCGCCAGTCCGCTCGCGCGGCGCGTGGCCGAACAGCAGGGCATCGATCTTGCGACCATCACCGGTTCCGGTCCCAACGGCCGCATTGTTATGGCCGATCTTGCCGGTGCGCCCAAAGGTGCCGCGAAGCCAGCGCCGGCCGCTGCCACCGCCAAGGCGCCCGCATCAGCACCTGCCATCGCCGGCACGCCGCAATTCGGCGAACCGGATTTCGATCTCGTGCCGCACACCTCGATGCGCAAGACCATCGCGCGGCGCCTCCAGGAATCGAAGCAGTTCGTGCCGCATTTCTATCTCACGGTCGATTGCGAGATCGACCGGCTGCTGAAAATGCGCGAAGAGATCAATGCCGGCGCGCCCAAGGAAGGCCCCCGCGCCTACAAGCTCTCGGTCAACGACTTCGTCATCAAGGCTTGCGCGCTGGCGCTCATCCAGGTGCCCACCGCCAATGCCTCCTGGTCCGATGACGGCGTCAAGATGTACAAATCGGCCGACATCTCGGTGGCGGTTGCCATTCCGGGGGGTCTCATCACGCCGATCCTCAGGAACGCGGACACGCGCCGCCTCTCCGACCTTTCGGGTGCTATCAAGGAACTGGCCGGCCGCGCCAAGCAGGGCAAGCTGAAGCCGGAGGAATATACCGGCGGCAGCTTCTCGGTTTCAAATCTCGGCATGTTCGGGATCAAGGATTTCAGCGCCATCATCAACCCGCCCCAGGCCTGCATCCTCTCGGTCGGCGCCGGCGAGGAGCGCGCGGTGGTACGCAAGGGCCAGCTTGCCGTCGCTAATGTGATGACCTGCACGCTTTCGGTCGATCACCGCGTGGTCGACGGGGCGACGGGCGCCGAATTCCTTGCCGCCTTCAAGCGGCTCATCGAAAACCCGCTCGGCATGCTGGTGTGATCGTGCGGAAATTTGTCTTCGCCGTATTGATGCTGCTGGCCGGGTCAGATATTGCGCTGGCCGACAGCCTGCGCCCACCGCTCGAAAAGCAGTTCTTCGACTTCTTCGCGCAGGAATGTGTGGCCGGCATGGAAGCTGATGCCAAGAGCATGAATCTCGACACCTCGCAGCCAGCCATCAAGGAAGGCATCGACCGCTATTGCAGCTGCACCTCGCAGGCGGTGGTGAGCTATCTCGATCCCAAGGAGATCATTTCATTCGCCAACGACGCCACCAAGGAGCCGGTAGCCTCGAAGATGAAACCACATTTCGACCGCTGCAAGGGCAAGTAAGGTTGCCGCGCATCGCATGAGGAAGGTTGCCCGCTATCTGCTTATCGCCATCGTGGCGACCATCGTCATTGTCGCCCTGACCTTCGTCTGGGCCATGCAGCGCGAGATTGACATATCGGCGCCGGCAGCACGCGCCGAGCTGGTGAAGGCGATGACATTGGGCTGCAAGCTGGGCCTGCCCGACATCGTGAAGCAGGCGCAGATGAACCGGGCCCTGCAGCCCGCCGAGATGACCGAGATTTGTGGCTGTGCCGTCGAGCGCATCATCGAGACCCATGCCGTTGCCGGCAAGATTACGCCGGGCAACGTGCCGGAGACCTATATCGATGCGACCGAACTGGCCTGCCTCCAGGAACTGCCCGCCCAATAAGAGGCCCAATAAGAGGGATTCGCGCTATGACGGACAATAACTTCGACCTCGTCGTGATCGGTGGTGGACCCGGCGGCTATGTGGCGGCGATCCGCGGCGCCCAGCTCGGCCTCAAGGTCGCGGTGGTCGAGCGCGAAAACCTGGGCGGTATCTGCCTCAACTGGGGTTGCATCCCGACCAAGGCATTGCTGCGCTCGGCCGAGGTTGGGCATCTGCTGAAGCATGCCGATGCCTATGGATTCTCGGCGACCGGCGTCACCTTTGACCTTGCCAAGATCGTCGACCGGTCGCGGAAAGTGGCCGGCCAGCTCTCGGGCGGCGTGAAGCATCTCCTCAAGAAGAACAAGGTCACGGTCTTCGACGGCCACGCCAAGCTCGCCGGCGCCGGCAAGGTGAAGGTCGAGAAGGACGGCAAGCCGGTTGCCGACATCGCCGCCAAGAACATCATTCTCGCGACCGGCGCCCGCGCCCGCAGCTTCCCCGGCCTCGAGCCCGACGGCAAACTGATCTGGACCTATCGCGAGGCGATGGTGCCCAAGGTCATGCCGAAATCTTTGCTGGTGGTGGGGTCCGGTGCCATCGGCATCGAGTTCGCGAGCTTCTACCGCAATCTCGGTGCCGAGGTGACGGTGGTCGAGGTCATGCCGCGCATCCTCCCCGTCGAGGATGCCGAGATTTCGGCCTTCGCCCAGAAGGCGTTCGAGAAGCAGGGCATGAAGATCATGACCGGCGCCAATGTGAAGGCGCTGAAGAAGGGCGCCGACAACGTCACCGCGACCATTGAGGTCGGCGGCAAGACCCAGGACATCACCGTCGACCGCGTCATCCTCGCCGTCGGCATCGTCGGCAATGTCGAGAATCTCGGCCTCGAAGGCACCAAGGTGAAGGTCGAGAAGACCCATATCCTCACCGATGGCTACGGTTTCACCGGCGAGCCGGGCGTCTATGCCATCGGCGATCTCACTGGCGCGCCCTGGCTGGCCCATAAGGCGAGCCATGAAGGCGTCATCTGCGTCGAGAAGATCGCGGGTGTCAAAGACGTGCATCCCCTCAACACGGCCAACATCCCCGGCTGCACCTATTGCATGCCGCAGGTGGCCTCGGTCGGCCTCACCGAACAGGCCGCCAAGGACAAGGGGCACGAGGTCAAGGTCGGCCGCTTCCCCTTCATCGGCAACGGCAAGGCGATTGCCCTCGGTGAACCCGAAGGTATGGTCAAGACCGTGTTCGACGCCAAGACCGGCGAGTTGCTGGGCGCCCACATGATCGGCGCCGAGGTGACCGAGCTCATCCAGGGCTACACTATTGCGCGAACGCTGGAGACAACCGAGGCCGAATTGTTGCACACTGTCTTCCCGCATCCGACCATTTCCGAAACGATGCACGAAGCGGTGCTGGCCGCCTATGGCCGGGCCATCCATATCTGATTGGGGGAGTTGAACTATGGAGCCACAAGCTGATTTCTCGGGTTTCCACTTTTTTGTGGTCATCCTCTGGCTGCTCGTTGTCGCCGTCATGATGATCCCCTACGTTAAGATCATCAAGAAGGCCGGCTATTCGGGCTGGTGGACATTGACCGTGTTCGTACCGCTCCTGAACTTGATCATGCTCTGGGGCTTCGCCTTTTCGACCTGGCCGGTCGAGCGGCGCGCCCGTTCCGAAGATGCGTTCTAGCTGAGAGATTGATTTGACCGAGACCACGCCCATCCTTCGCCACCCGGAGAAAGCCAAGCGTCCGGACACGCCCATCCTGCGCAAGCCGGACTGGATCCGCGTCCGGGCCCCGGGTGGCGAAGAGTACAACAACACCCGCGCGCTTATGCGCAAGCTCGGCCTCAACACCGTGTGCGAGGAAGCGGCCTGCCCCAATATCGGCGAATGCTGGTCGCAGAAGCATGCGACGGTGATGATCCTGGGCTCGGTCTGCACCCGCGCCTGCGCCTTCTGCAATGTGGCGACCGGGCGCCCCGACAAGCTCGATCCCCATGAGCCGGCCCATGTTGCCGAAGCCTGCGCGGCTTTGGGGCTCAAGCACATCGTCATCACCTCCGTCGACCGTGACGATCTCGAGGATGGTGGTGCTGCCCACTTTGCCGAAACCATCCGGCGCATCCGCGACCTCACGCCCACGACCACGATCGAGGTGCTGACGCCGGATTTCCTCAAGAAGCCGCGCTCGATCGAGATCGTCGCCAACGCGGCCCCCGACGTCTTCAATCACAATCTCGAAACCGTGCCGCGTCTCTATCGCCAGGTGCGTCCCGGCGCCCGCTATTACAACTCGCTGCGGCTCTTGAACCGCGCCAAGGAGATCAACCCCTCGCTCTTCACCAAGTCCGGCATCATGGTGGGACTTGGCGAAACGCTGGAGGAGGTTGGCCAGGTGATGGACGATCTCCGCGCGGCCGAGGTCGATTTCATGACCATCGGCCAGTATCTGCAGCCCACACGCAAGCATCACCATGTCGACCGCTTTGTCACACCCGATGAATTCCGGCAGATGCAGCGGATGGGGCAGGGGAAGGGATTCCTGTTGGTAGCCTCCTCGCCACTCACGCGCTCCTCGCACCATGCCGGCGACGATTTCCAGCGATTGCGCGCCGCGCGTGAAGCACAGCTGGCCGCGGCGAGCTGATAAAGACCTGACATGACCGCCCGCGTTCATACCGAGGAACGGCTGTTCCCCTATCGCCCGGACCAGATCTTCGATCTGGTGGCCGATGTCGGCAAATATCCCGAATTCCTGCCCTGGTGCACCGGCGCCCGCATCCGCGAACAGCGCGACGACATGATCCTGGCCGATCTCATGATCGGCTTCAAAATGGTGCGCGAGAAATTCACCAGCAAGGTCTGGCTCAACCGGCCGGAGATGCGCATCGATGTCGAGTTCGTCGACGGCCCGTTCCGCTACCTCAAGAATCACTGGACCTTCGCAGATACCGGCGACGGCCAGTGCCGGATCGGCTTCTATCTCGAATTCGAGTTCAAGAACATCATGCTGCAGAAATTGATCGGCGTGCTGTTTCATGAGGCAGTAAAGCGCATGGTGGCGGCATTCGAGAGCCGCGCGCGCGAGCTTTATGGCCCTGGCCAGCGGTAATCTGCCCGAATCCGCGCTGAGGTCACAGCCCAGCCCGGCGACATTCCCCCTTGTTCTTAAAGGATATTTGCAATCGCTTAACCGCATGCCTGCGACGGAGTCGCGCAGGGCCAGCGCCGCAGGCCCGATTATTGCGTAGAAATAGCGCCATGTTTTCAACGGGCTGCCGCATCGCGACAATGGCACTTGAATGCGCGTTAACGGTTGCCCAAATTGTTAACCGAAGGGCAGTATTTTCCCGAGAGTTCGCAGCACGGTGCGCCGCTTACGTCACGTGCTCGAACGAGTGAGGCTAACGGCAGCGCCGGTTGCGGGTCGTAGGTCCCAGGGATACTCTGTCGCTTATCGAGAAAGGCGCAAGAATCGATCATGTCTGACACCCCAGTGAAGACCCAGAATTACCCCGTCCTGCCGTTGCGCGACATCGTGGTGTTTCCCCACATGATCGTGCCGCTCTTCGTTGGCCGCGAGAAATCCGTGCGCGCCCTCGAAGACGTCATGAAGGACGACAAGCAGATCCTGCTCGCGACGCAGAAGAACGCAGCGCAAGACGATCCCGGCGCCGGCGACATCTATGAAGTGGGCACGGTCGGCACGGTGCTCCAATTGCTGAAGCTGCCCGACGGCACCGTGAAGGTGCTGGTCGAAGGCGGCCAGCGCGCCCGCATCACCAAATTCGTCGACAATGACTCCTTCTTCGTGGCCGAGGCCGCGGTGATCGTCGACGGCCCGATCGAGGGCAAGGAGATCGAGGCGCTCGCGCGCTCGGTCGTCTCCCAGTTCGAGCAGTACATCAAGCTCAACAAGAAGATCCCGCCGGAAGTGCTGGTCTCGATCAACCAGATCGAAGACCCGGCGAAGCTTGCCGACACGGTGGCCTCGCATCTCGCGCTCAAGATCCCCGAGAAGCAGGAAATCCTGGAATGCGGCACGGTCGCCGAGCGCCTGGAGAAGGTTTATGCCTTCATGGAAGGCGAGATCGGCGTGCTCCAGGTCGAGAAGCGCATCCGCAGCCGTGTGAAGCGCCAGATGGAGAAGACCCAGCGCGAGTACTATTTGAATGAGCAGATGAAGGCCATTCAGAAGGAGCTCGGCGAGGGCGAGGAAGGCCGCGACGAAGTGGCCGAAATCGAAGACCGCATCAAGAAGACCAAGTTCTCGAAAGAGGCGATGGAAAAGGCCCTGGCCGAAGTGAAGAAGCTTCGTACCATGAGCCCGATGTCGGCGGAAGCCACCGTCGTGCGCAACTACCTCGATTGGCTGCTGTCCATTCCATGGAACAAGCCGACCAAGGTGAAGCGCGACGTCAAGCTCGCCGAGAAGGTCCTCAACGAAGACCATTACGGCCTCGAGAAGGTCAAGGAGCGCATCCTTGAATACTTGGCCGTCCAGCAGCGCCAGAAGAAGATCAAGGGGCCGATCCTGTGCCTCGTCGGTCCTCCCGGCGTCGGCAAGACCTCGCTCGGCAAATCGATCGCGCGCGCCACGGGCCGCACTTTCTCGCGCATCAGCCTCGGCGGCGTGCGGGACGAAGCGGAAATCCGCGGTCACCGTCGCACCTATATCGGCTCGATGCCGGGCAAGGTCATCCAGGCGATGAAGAAGGCGAAGTCGTCAAATCCGCTGTTCCTGCTGGATGAGATCGACAAGCTCGGCTCTGATTACCGGGGAGATCCCTCATCGGCATTGCTCGAGGTCCTCGACCCTGAGCAGAACGTGAACTTCAACGACCATTACCTGGAGGTCGATTACGATCTCTCGGATGTCATGTTCATCACGACGGCCAACAGCCTGCGCATGGCGCAGCCTTTGCTCGACCGTATGGAGATCATCCGCATCCCCGGCTACACCGAGGATGAGAAGGTCGAGATTGCCATGCGCCACTTGCTGCCCAAGCAGATCAAGGACCACGGCCTGAAGAAGGGCGAATGGGTGCTGTCGGAAGATGCCATCCGCGACCTCGTGCGCTATTACACGCGCGAAGCCGGCGTCCGCAGCCTCGAGCGTGAGATCGCCAATCTCGCGCGCAAGTCGATCAAAGAGATTCTGATGAAGAATCTCAAGAAGGTGACGATCAACCGCCGCAACCTCGGCAAATATGCGGGTGTGCGCAAGTTCCGCTACGGCGAAGCCGAGCTCACCGACATGGTCGGCGTCACCACCGGTCTCGCCTGGACGGAAGTCGGCGGCGAGATCCTGACCATCGAGGCTGTGACAGTGCCCGGCAAGGGCCGCGTCATCGCCACCGGCAAGCTCGGCGACGTGATGAAGGAATCGGTGCAGGCCGCCGAATCCTTCGTGAAGTCCCGCGCGGTTGAATTCGGCATCAAGCCGACGCTGTTCAACCGCAAGGACATTCACGTCCACGTGCCCGAAGGGGCGACGCCCAAGGACGGCCCGTCGGCGGGTATCGCCATGGTCACCACCATCGTCTCCGTGCTCACCGGCAATCCGGTGCGCCGCGACGTGGCGATGACCGGCGAAGTGACCTTGCGCGGTCGCGTGCTGCCGATCGGCGGCTTGAAGGAAAAGCTGCTGGCGGCGTTGCGTGCCGGCATCAAGACGGTGCTCATTCCCAGCGAGAATGAAAAGGATCTTGCCGACATCCCCGAGAATGTGAAAAAAGGCATGCAGATCATTCCGGTGCAGGTGGTTGACGAGGTGTTGAAGAACGCGCTGGTCAATCCTCTGGTGCCGATCGAATGGGTCGAACCGCCTGAAGTCGACCACACCGTCAAAAAGGACGGCGAAGACGAGGTTGGTGGCATCGTTACCCACTGACCTGGGCTGATTTGTCTCAATTAAATCGCGGCATTGCGGGAAAAACCCGTGGTGCCGCGATTGATTTTTGCGTAAACACCGCCCTATTATCCGCCCGCCTTCTTGGCAGGGGATGGGCGAGCAGGTTTCCGCGTTCCAAAAACAAAAAGGGGTTTTCCGTGAATAAAAACGATCTCATTGCCGAAGTGTCCCAGGATACCGGCCTCTCCAAAGCCGATGCCGCCAAGGCGGTTGATTCCGTGTTCGAGGCCATCACCCGCTCGCTGAAGTCGGAGCAGGAAGTGCGTCTCGTCGGTTTCGGCAACTTCCACGTCGCCAAGCGCGAGGCCAGCGTCGGCCGCAACCCGCGCACGGGCGAAGAGATTCAGATCCCCGCGTCCAAGCAGCCGAAGTTCAAGGCCGGCAAGGGCCTGAAGGACGCGATCAATTAAGGTACCGGGTAACGATCAACCGGCGCAGGCTCATCAACTGAGCCTGCGGCCTGGGGGCGATTAGCTCAGTTGGTAGAGCGTCTCGTTTACACCGAGAATGTCGGCGGTTCGAGTCCGTCATCGCCCACCAGCCTTCGCTCGCGTAAGCGGAGTGAAGGCTGTCGCGCCGGAGCCCAAAGGGCGAAGGCGGACTTTAGCCCCGGCGAGCTACGTCTCGGCAAGCCATGAGATCTGGAGCGTTTCCCGCTTAGTTCAAATCGCGTGCTCCTCCCACCTTCAGGGGGGAGGGAGGGGTGGGGGGCCGCGCTCAGTCTCTTTCCCTCAAGATCATCGCCCATGCCCACACCTCGCCCAACTCCGGCAAGCGCAGCGACCCTTGTGAGTGCATTGCCCACCATCTACCATCATCGATCATTGCCAAGGTAAGGATGGATGACCGTAAATGACCGTTCTGCAGACGATGCATCTGACGCTCAGCCCTTGCTCTCCGAACGACCGCGCCGACTTCATCGATCTTGAACTTGATCCGGAGGTCATGCGCTATCTCAATGGCGGTCACGCCGTCGACCATGAACAGGTCGATCCGGACGCGACCTTCCTCATGCCCCGAGGCACAGAGCCTTATGTTTGGACGGCGCGTCGTACCGGCAACGGCGCCTTCGTGGGCTGGTTCTGCTTGTGGCCGGAGAGCGACACATTGGCCGAACTCGGCTATCGCCTGCGCCGAATGGACTGGGGTCAGGGGTTGGCCGTGGAAGGAGCATCGGCGCTCATCGACTGGGGCTTCAGAAGCGCTGGCTATGACAAGATCGTGGCGACCACGATGGCGGTGAACCACGCCTCGCGCCGCGTAATGGAAAAGATCGGCATGGCTCACGCGCGCACAGTTGCCTCGGCCGATTCCATGCCAGGCAGCGAGCACGGCGAAGTCTGGTACGAGTTGCCGCGCACGGGATGGAGCGGCAACTAGAACGTTTCGTGCCCCGGTGGAATCGCGTCCTCCTCCTACCTTCAGGCAGAGTTGTCGCTTGTGACATTTTTAGTCGTCATCCCCGGGCTTGACCCGGGGATCAGCCCGCAACTGAGGAACAGAGCCCAGTCAAACCAGATCCCCGGACCAAGTCCGGGGATGACAAATGAGAAAATGACCCGCATCCGAAGCCTTGCCCTGAAGGGGCGACTTCGTGGGAGCGCGTTTCCGTCAAGAAATGAAACGCACCACCCCGACACGCACGCCACCGCTCCTGAGCGGATCGACTGGATCATGGAGATCGATTGCGCCCCGCCACTGCCGTGACGGAAGAATTTACCAGGACAGCGTCTTGGCATTGTCCTGAAACAGGAGACCACCCGTCCGCTCCGGATTGCCGACCAGCACGCCGGGCACCAGGTCGCTTTCGCTGACGCCATAGTGCTTCATGCACATGGGGCAAACAAGAATGACGGCGCCATTGGCGAGGAGTTGCTGGATGGCTCCTTGCTGCCCTTCAAATTTGCCATTGTTGGACTTGGCGGCAACCAGCACTGCATGATCGTTCAGGAACACCGTCAGCGGATGGCCGCGTTTCAATTGATTCCCGCCGAAACTGAGCGCCATGTCGACTCGGTGCTGGTCATCTGTGGTCAGATTGATGAACAGCGGGTCGGTGGAGCCCGCCAGCGCACTCGACATCGGCAACAAGGTAGCAACGCCAAGGGCAAGCATGACGAGCAGAGCCAGTCTTTTGAAAAACATGTTTCGCCTTTCCTCAAGAGTCCCAACGATAGGTCGACCAGCCGGACGGCTGGCCAAGCGAGAGCATTCTCGACCAGGGCATGCACCACCCGCCTTGATTTCGATCAATCAAAGCCATCTCAATCGTGCTTTCTTTGGGGCGTAACGGTCACGCTGCCGCTTGATCCTCGGTGTGAGGCAGCTGCATTGAGGTGCTCGATTCCCGGGGTCGTCGCC
This sequence comes from Rhodospirillaceae bacterium, assembly GCA_016712715.1. Taxonomy (NCBI): domain Bacteria; kingdom Pseudomonadati; phylum Pseudomonadota; class Alphaproteobacteria; order Rhodospirillales; family Rhodospirillaceae; species Rhodospirillaceae bacterium. The sequence continues at coordinate 715,538 of JADJQM010000001.1, read as the reverse complement.
CCTCAACCCAACGGCCAGAGGAATCCCACGACCGGAAACATCGCGCCGCCGACATTCTCCTCCCGGCTCTCAGGCATGCGCGTGCCGCCCAGATGCTGGTAGAAGCCGATGGCCGCCACATTGTCGGCGAGACACCAGATGCTGACCGCCTTGCAGCCGCGCGCCTTCAAGGCCGCGAAGGCGGCGTCTATGAGGGCACGGCCGATGCCCTGTTCGCGCCAATCGGTGGCGACATAGAGCATGAAGACCTCGCCCTCATCCCTGGGCCGGCTTTCGCGCGCGAGTCCGAAATTGACGAAGCCCACCACATCCTCCCCGCCCATATCATCGCTGACCACCGCGACCATCGCATGGCGCGGTCCCTCGGCATGGCTGAGATTGCGGGTCCAGGCCAGCGCATGGGTCTGGGCGTTGAGCCGCAGCAGGTGCCTGTCCGGCAGCAGCCCGGCATAGGCGTCCTGCCAGGTCTCGACATGGACGCGGGCAATGCCGGCCGCGTCGGTCGCACGGGCTGGTCGGATGGTGGGCGTCTCTGTCGGGCTCTCCATGGCTGCCGCCATTCTAGCAGCGGGGGCAGCCATCTTGCCATGTCGGCGTCTTACTGTGCCGCGCGCTGTTTCCCCTGCCAGATGCCGGTCTCGGCTGTGGCGCGCACATAATCCGAAAAATCGCGCGGCCGCCGGCCGAGCGCGCTTTGGACGCCGTCCGTGGTCGAGGCGTTGCGGCCATCCAGCACCTCGGTGAAGAGATAGGTGATGAGGTCGACGATGCCGGGCTCCAGCTGTGCTGCCCGCAAGGCTTCGGCGTAATCCGCGATCGGGATTTGCAGGTAGCTGATTTCGCGCCCAGTCGCGCGCGCAATCTCCGCCACGGCTTCGGCGAAGGTCCACAAGCGGGGACCCGTCAGCTCATAAAGCTGGCCGACATGCCGGTCCTCGGTGAGGGCCGCCACCGCCACATCGGCAATGTCGTCGGCATCGACGAAGGGCTCGCCGACGGCGCCCACCGGCAGGACGACCTCGCCGGCGAGGATCGACTCCAGCAGATAGTTCTCGCTGAAATTCTGCGCGAACCAACTGGCACGCAGGATGGTCGTCTCCAGCCCCGATGCCTGGACGATCTCCTCGCAATGTTGCGCCTCTGCTTCGCCGCGGCCGGAGAGTAGCACCAGACGCTGTACGCCGGCCTTCATGGCCACTGCCGCGAAGGCGGCGATCGTCGTCGAGGCGCCGGGGGCGGCGAGATCCGGAAAATAGGTGATGTAGACAGCGCGCACGTCTCGTATCGCGGTGGCCCATGTGGCAGGCACCGTCCAATCGAAGGGTGGCATCCCGGACCGGGAGCCGAGGCGGATCGGCACCTGCATTATCCGCAACCGCTCGACCACGCGCCGTCCGGTCTTGCCGTTGGCCCCGATCACCAATGTGTCTTTCTCTTTCATGACTCTGTCCCTCCATTGTCGATTGCTGATGCCTTTGAAATATTCCGGGAGGCGAGGCGCAACAATGTCGGCACGTCCGCGTTTTATGCTCATTCGTCCAGGCGGCTGGACGTCCTGTCATGATTTCGGCAGAGTTGCCACATGTCGGACCTGCCGCCCATCAACGATCCAATCGGCGAAGCGCTGCACTTCCTGCGCATCAGCGGGGCTTTCTATGCGCGCTGCGAAGTGAGCGCGCCTTGGGCTGTCGACCTGCCGGCGATGGATGACTTTCTCATGTTCCATATCGTCACCCAGGGCGAATGCCGCGTTCTTGTGGCTGACGCGCCGCCGCTCATCCTGCGCCCGGGCAGCTTCGCCCTCGTGCCCCATGGTGCCGGGCATCTGATGTCGAGCGGCGAGGGTGTTGCGCCGGCAAAACTGTTCGACCTGCCGCGCGACTTCAGCGCCGATCGCTATGAAATCATCCGCCATGGCGGCGGCGGCGCGCCAACCACGATCATCTGCGGCGCCGTGCGCCTCGAACATCCGGCGGCGCAGCAATTGCTCCCACTGCTGCCCAAGGTGATCCATGTCGGTGCCTGGACTTCGCCGGAGATGGATTGGATCGAGAGCACCCTGCGCTTCATCGCCGCGGAGGCGCGCGAGCTGCGGGCTGGCGGCGAGACGATCATCACGCGCCTTGCCGATATCCTCGTCATCCAGGCGATCCGCACCTGGATCGCCCGCGATCCCGGCGCGCGCACGGGTTGGCTTGGGGCGCTGCGCGACAGGCAGATCGGCCAGGCCATCGCAGCCATCCACCGCGACCCCCGGCCCGACTGGACGGTCGCAACCCTGGCCGCCGGCGTCGGCATGTCGCGCTCGGCCTTTGCCGCGCGCTTTACCGAACTGGTCGGGGAACCGGTCATGCACTATGTCGCGCGCTGGCGCATGCAGACGGCCGTCATGTGGCTGCGGGAGGAGGGGGCGTCGGTCGGTGCCGTCGCCGGACGGCTGGGGTATGAATCGGATGCAGCCTTCAGCCGGACCTTCAAGCGGGTGATGGGCAGCTCGCCCGGCGCAGTGCGGCGAAACACGGCGCGCTAACCTGCAAATATCCCCGGAAAACTCGACAATATCCCCGGGAAACTGACTGGAACTTGGCCTCAAAAAGGAAAAGCCGGCATCGGGGGCGATGCCGGCTTAAGTCGCTTAAGGGGGTCGAGATGGTCTGTAGAAAACGCAGGCGGTGGTTGAACCCGAACCGATCAATCACCGCGACAATGCCACTATAACAGGTGGAAGACGGAAAAAGGATAACCACCCTTCCATCATCGTGTGCGGAAAGTTCGGTAGAGGGGTTATCACCCGCGATTTCTCTCAGCCGATATCGTCAATGACCTGGTCGAGGCTCGCCTTCAGGATCTCGACGACCGTCCCCAACTGCTCCCGCGACGCGATATAGGGCGGCGAGATAATGGCGATATCGCCCGCCTTGCCATCGACGTTTCCACCCACCGGATAGCAGATCAACCCATTGGCAAAGCAGCGATCCCGCAGCCTCTGATAGACCGCGAGCGAGGGTTCGAACGGCGTTTTGCCGGCCCGGTCCTCGACCATCTCGATCGCCCAGAAGAAGCCGCGGCCACGCACATCGCCCACATTCGGATGATCGGCAAAGGCCGCACGCAGGAGGCTTTCCAGATGCTTCCCATCCTCGCGCACCTTCTCGACCAGATGGTCGCACTTGATCACTTTCTGCACGGCAACCGCCGCGGCGCAGGCCAGCGTATGGCCGGTGAAGGTGTGGCCCGTGAGCAGCCCGCCATCCTTGGCGAACATCGGTCCCTTGAGGCGGTCGTGATAGATCGTGCCCCCGATCGGTACGTAGCCGGCGCCTAACCCCTTGGCGACAGTCATGATATCCGGCTCGACGCCATCATGCTCCAGCGCGCGCCAGGTGCCGGTGCGGCCGGCGCCGCACATCACTTCATCGGCGATCATCAGCACGCCATGCCTGTCGCAGATCGCGCGGATGAGCTTGGCATAGCCCGGCGGGGCAGGAACGCAGCCACCGGCCGCTCCCACCACCGGCTCGAACACAAAGGCCGCGACCTTATCGGCCCCGAGTTCCAGGATCTTGTCCTCCAGCTCCTGCGCGCAATAGGCACCGACCGCCACCGGATCGATCGGTTTTCCGGCATTGGCCGCGAGATAGCCCGCCGGCGGGCGGTAGACATTGGCGGGCGAGAGCAGATGCGAGGGCATCAAGGCCCCTTCAAACGCCGCGCGCCTTGCGGCAAAGCCCGAGATCGAGGTCGCCCCCATCGTGTTGCCATGCCACGAGCGCTCTCGGCTGATGAACAGGCGGCGGCTCTTCTGGCCGATGGCGGTCTGGTATTGCAGGGCAATCTTGATCGCCGATTCAATGGCTTCCGAGCCGCTCGAATTAAACGTCATGTTCTTGAGCCCACCGCCGCAGCTCTCGGCCACCATCGCCGTCAATTCCTCCAGCGGATCGCTGGTGAAGGTATAGCGATAGCCATGGGAAATTCGGTCAAGCTGCGCCTTGATGGCCTCGTTCACCTCCGGATGCGCATGACCCAGCGCAAAGACGGCAGGACCTGCCGATCCATCCAGATAGCGTTTGCCGTCGGTGTCGAAGATGTAGCAGCCCTGGCCGTAATCGACCTTCGGCAATTGCCCCGGCTCCCAATCCATCACCTTGTCGCGCTTGGCCGAGGTTGACATTCGATGCTCCGTTTGGCTGCTATGGCCGGCAAAACATTAATGCCCATGGTCATGCCAAGGCGCATGAGCATGAGTCAAGCGAAGTCATGAGGTTAGAAGCAGATGGCGATTCTCTACGCGGCGGAAGCAGAGGAGGCTGCGCAATGGACCGAGGCACTGGCACAGCTCGACACTAGCCTGACTTTCCGCTTCTGGCCCGATTGGGGCGATCCCGCCGAGATCGACTTCGTCATCATCGGCGGCAGGTCGCCGGGCGATCTATCGATCTTTCCCAGGCTCAAGGCAATCCAGTCGACCTGGGCCGGCGTCAATCATCTGCTGCGCTCGCCGGGATTGCCCACCGGCGTGCCCATCGCGCGCATGGTCGATCAGGGCCTGACTGGCAGCATGACCGAATTCGTCGTCTATCAGGTGCTCGACATCATTCGTCAGGGACCCGAACTGCGCGCGGCGCAGAAGGCAGTGACTTGGGCGGAAATCATCGCGCGGCCGGCGCGTGAATTCCGCGTCGGCGTGCTGGGCCTCGGCACATTGGGGTCCGATATCGCTGCCAAGCTCACAGCGCTCGGCTGTCAGATGCGCGGCTGGAGCCGCTCGCCCAAGGAAGCGGGACCAGGAATCAGAACCTTCGCCGGGGCTGAGGCGCTGCCTGATTTCCTCGACCAACTCGACATCCTCATCTGCCTGCTGCCCTTGACGCCGGACACCGAGAACCTGCTGGATGCGAAGATGTTCGCACCCCTTGCCAAGGGTGCCACCTGATCAATGTCGCCCGCGGCGCGCATCTCAATGAAGCCGATCTGCTGTCGGCCTTGGCGAGCGGGCGCCTCGGACGCGCCATCCTCGATGTCTTCCGCGAGGAGCCGCTGCCGGCCGCGCACCCTTTCTGGCGCCATCCGCAGATCACGCTCACCCCCCATGTCGCGGCCATCACGCGGGCGGGCACGGGCGCCAGCGACATCCTTGAGAACTACCACCGCGCCATGGCCGGGGAAGTGCTGCGCAATCAGGTCGACGTCGCGAAAGGATATTGATCCTGTTCAGGGGCTTAACCTCACCTTAACAAGGTTTGCGCCATGCTGCGGGTGGCCCGATTGACCGGGTCTGTCCGGCGTATAGGAGCGGCCCCGATTGGCGATCAGACGGCACCATCTCATCGAAGAGGCCAAGGCGGAACTCGACCTCGCTTATGAAGAAGTGAAGCGGGCAGAGCACGCCGTGATGGAGCTTGAGTTCGAATACAATGAGCGCCTGCGTGATATTCCCCAGAGCAGCCCCGAACAAAGCCTGCTGATTGCTGAGAAAGAGGCCAAGCAGGAGGCCCACACGCTCGATGCGCTCTATGACATGCAGAACGAGGCGGCACAGCGATTCGCCCTGGTGAGCGCTGCCTTTGCCATCGTCAGTTCCGTCCAGGACGAGGACATGTCCCTCGACCTCATCAAGCGCATTCTGTTCCGCCGCGATTTCCTGCGCCGCAACAAGATGGAGGTGGATAAATACATCCGCAGCTTCCATCGCGGCCTGCGCGACTATATGCGCAAGGAAAGCAGTCCTGAGGCAGATTCCGTGGTTCGTAGTTCCTGGATGGAAATCGAACGCATGACGGCGATCCAGGCCAAGGAAGCCAAAGCCGCCTGATCCGGCGCCTCTCGGCGCCAACCCCTGTAAATGCGAATGAGTTGCAAACTATCTCGGGTTGGGCTAGGAACCTGCACATGCGTCGCATTTCCATTCTCAGATCCAAGAGGGGCTAATGACCACACGGCAGAAGATGTTTGCAGGTTCGGCGATTTTGATCGGACTCGGCCTGTTCGCGGCCGGTTGTGCCAACGCCAAGGCACCGGACGAAGCGGCTGTCCTGACGAACTATGCCAATATCGCCGAAGCGATGTTCGGCGATGCCATTTCAACCGCCGAGAACCTGCAGGGCGCGGTCGACAAGCTCATTGCACAGCCGACCGACGCCAATCTCAAGGCCGCGCGCCAGGCCTGGATCGATGCCCGCCCGAGCTATATGCGCACCGAAGTGTTCCGTTTCGGCAATCCCGAAGTCGACGATCTCGAGGGTTTGGTCAACGCATGGCCGCTCGACGAAGGCCTCATCGACTATGTCGATGCCACGTCCTATGGCGCGACCTCAGACAGCAACCCGTTCTACACATTGAATGTGGTTGCCAATAAGGAACTGCAGATCGGCGCCGACAAGGTTGATGCGACGGTCATCGACAAGAAGCTGCTGCAGTCGCTGCAGGAAGTGGGCGAGAACGAGGCCAATGTCGCCATCGGCTACCACGCCATCGAGTTCCTGCTCTGGGGCCAGGATCTCAACGGCACCGGTCCGGGCGCCGGCAACCGCCCGGCCACGGATTTCGATACCGCCAACTGCACCAATGGCAATTGCGACCGCCGCGCCGCCTACCTCAAGGCAGCGACCGAATTGTTGATCGATGATCTTGGTCAGATGCATGCCATCTGGACCGAAGGCGGCGCTGCCCGCCAGCGTCTGTTGTCGGGCGACAAGAAGGAAGGCATTGCCGGCATCCTCACCGGCCTTGGCAGCCTCTCTTACGGCGAACTCGCCGGCGAGCGCACCAAGCTCGGCCTGATGCTGCATGATCCGGAAGAGGAGCATGACTGCTTCAGCGACAATACCCATAACTCGCACTTTTACGACCAGGTCGGCATGGTCGATATCTACAATGGCAGCTATACCCGCCTCGACGGTACGGTTGTGACCGGCGCCAGCGTCAAGGATCTGGTGGCGGCCAAGGATGCAGCGGTCAATGACCGGGTCGTGGCGGCTCTAGCCGATACCAGCAAGGCGATGCAGGTGCTGAAGGACACCGCCGACAGTGGCGGGCAAGCCTATGACCAGATGATCGGCCCAGACAATGCGGCCGGCAACAAGATCGTCGACGACGTCGTGACCGGCCTGGTCGGCCAGGCCCGCGCAGTCGAGGCGGCCGTTGCGGCACTTGGTCTCAAGATCACGGTCGAAGGGTCGGACAGCCTCGACAACCCCACTGCCGTGGGTCAGTAATGATCCACGAGATCGCGGCGGGGCGTCTCATGCCCCGGCGCGGTCACAGGATGGATCTTGCTGGATATGCCTAAAAAACAGGGTCATTTGCCCATCAACCGCCGCCGAGCGATCCTGTCGCTCGGCGGCGTCGTTCTTGGAGCCGGCGTCGGACACTTTGCCGCACGCTCGTTGGCCGAGGGCGGCAAGGGCGCCAACCAGACCTATCCGGTGGCCCCCGAGATGCCGGCCGGCGTGCAGCCTAAAGCGGTGACGCTGACGGCCAAGGCGCGCAAGCGCCAACTGAAGCCTGCGCCGATCCCGCCCAACGATATCTACGATTACGCCGATGGCGACGGCCCCACCGTCATTCGCCTGAAGCAGGGCGATTGGCTGGAGGCGAGGCTCGTCAACCAGATCAAGGAACACACCACCATTCACTGGCATGGCATCCGATTGCCGGTGGCGATGGATGGTGTACCCTATCTCACGCAGCCCCCTGTGCTGCCCGGTGAGAGCTTCACCTATCGCTTCCAGCCGCCGGACACAGGCACCTTCTTCTTCCACCCGCATTGCAACACTGTCGAGCAACTGGGCCGCGGTCTTGCCGGTGTGCTGGTGGTGGAAGGCGACGAGACGCGTCCCCATGATCATGACCTGGTCTGCGCCTATCGCGACTGGCGCATCGACGATGGCGGCAAATTCACGCCGATGATCACTCCGGAAGGCGCTGCCAAGGCCGGCACCTTCGGCCAGCACCGCACCATCAACGACCAGGAGCATCCGGTCTTCCAGGTGCCGGCCGGTGGCGATATCCGGATCCGCTTCCTCAATCTCGACATGGCGCGGGTGATCGACCTGGGTGTCACCGGCACGGAGGCCTGGGTGATCGCGACCGACGGCAATCCCCTGCCGCCGCTGAAGCTGAAGAGCTGGCGCATGGGACCGGCGATGCGCGCCGATCTTTCCCTGCGCGCGCCGGCCACGCCCGGCACACGGATCCAGTTGGTGAACTACTACGCCGCCCAGCCGATCGTGATGGCCGAGCTGGAGGCGGTCGGCCCGGCCCTGCAGCGCCCGGAATTCGTACCGGCGCCACTCAAGCCGTCGGCAATTCCGGAACCGCTTCTCGCGGGCGCGGAAACCTTCCAACTGCGCCTCAGCGCCAGCTCTACGCCGGCCGATCTGCCGCCGGACCTGGTGCTGCCTGACGGATCTGTGCTGCGCTATGCCGATGCGCTCTGCCTGCCACCCAATACCTTCTGGGCGCTTAACGGCCAGCCCTGGCCCAGCCAGTCCCTCGAAGTGCTGCCGCCGCCTCTGGTGACCTTCCGGCGCGGCCGCACTTATGTCGTCGAATTGATCAACCAGACCCCGCATATCCACCCGGTCCATCTCCACGGCCATACGTTCAAGGTGCTATCCTCCAGCAAAGGCGATATCGTGCCGCATTTCGCCGACACCACCCTCGTGGCACCCAAGGAGCGGGTGAAGATCGCGCTGGTGGCGGACAATCCGGGGGATTGGATGATTCACTGCCATATCATTGAGCATCAGGACACCGGCATGATGGGGATCTTCCGTGTGGCGTAACCGCTTTGCTCTCGCTGTCACAATCCCGGCACTCTTCGTTGTCGTTGTCGGCAGCACCATCGCCGGGGCCGAGGATACCCACAAGCACACGCCCACCGTGCAAGTCATCCGCGACCCGGCGCTGAGTGATGATGCAGTGGCGCGGATGGAAAACGTCATCGGCCAGTCGATCTTCGAGCGAATCTGGGTGTCGGCGCCATCCTCGACCGAGGCTGCCGATGGGCTGGGGCCGATGTTCAACGCCCGCTCCTGTGTTGCCTGTCATCCCGGCGGTGCGCGCGGCAGCGTGCTGAACAAGGATGGTTCGCTAGGCCCCTCCTTACTGGTGCGGCTCGGCCACAAGGAAAGTGGCGCGCCCGATCCGATCTATGGCAACCAGTTGCAGACCGATGCTGCGCGCGGTGTCCCCGCCGAAGGCACATTCTCGGTTGACTATGCGCTGCTCGAAACAAAGCTCGGCGATGGTACCGTGGTGGAACTGCGTCGTCCGGTCGTGACGCTTGCAGGTCTTGCCGATGGCCCGCTCGATGCCAACACCGTGACCGGCCTGCGCCTCGCACCGGCCATCCATGGCATGGGGCCGCTCGACAGCATTCCGGCCGAATTGATCACGACCGCTGCCGATCCTGACGACCAGGACGCGAATGGAATCTCCGGCCGGGTGAACTGGATCGATGAGCAGGCGGGGACCTTCGGCCGATTCGGCTGGAAGGCCGTGCAGCCGACCATGGAAGCGCAGAACGCCCATGCCTTCCTGGCCGATATGGGGCTCTCCACGCCACTCTTCCCCGATGCCTATGGCGAATGCACGGCGCGCCAGACCATCTGCCGAGCGGCTCCTAGCGGGGCTTCGTCGCAGTTCGAGGACCTTGAGGTGTCCAGCACGCTGATGAAGGTGCTCGACCGCTATGTTGGCGAATCCGTCCTGCCCAATGGTCCGGAGCCGACAGCATCGGCCGAGACGATTGCGAAGGGGCGCGCGCTGTTCGCGGAGGCCGGCTGCGTGGCTTGTCACAAGGCAAGCTACGATATCGTCTGGCCTGCGGGAGCAGCGAAGACACGGCACATCGCACCCTATAGTGACCTGCTGCTCCATGACATGGGCGACGGACTTGCCGAGCAGGTGATCGAGGGCAAGGCTTTAGGCGCCGAATGGCGCACAGCGCCGCTCTGGGGCCTGCGCTGGGCGGTTGGCGGTGAGGGGAACGCCTCCTTGCTGCATGATGGCCGCGCCCGCAACCTCCTTGAAGCGATCCTTTGGCATGGGGGCGAAGCGCTCTCCGCCCGCGACCATGTGGCGGCGCTCTCGGCCGACGACCGGCAGGCGCTGATTTCCTTTTTGTCCAGTTTGTGAAGGCGTGACATGACCGACAAACCCAATGACAAGATCACGCGGCGCCAGACACTGGCCGCCATGATCGCGGCCAGCATGGTGCCAGCCTTGGCGCGCCAGGCGCGCGCGGCGACACCGGATTTCGGCGCGTTCAATGCCGGCTACGCCAAGAACATCGTGCTGCCGGCCTTCACCAGTCTGCGCAAGGCCTGCGCCGTTTGGGCCAAGGATGCGGCGGATCTGGAGAAAGCGCCGTCGGCTGCCAAGCTCGACATTGCGGGGAAAGGGTTTGCCCCGGTTTCCGACGCGTGGATGCGCGCGCAGCAGTTCCGTCTCGGCCCCCTCTCGGAAGGTCAGCGGGCAGAGCGTTTCGCTTATTGGCCGGAGCGGCGGAACGTGGTTGCAAAGCAACTGGCCGCGCTGGTGGCCAGCAACGATCCGGCGGAGCTTGAACCCAAGCGCTTCGCCGAAGCCAGCGTCGCCATTCAAGGCCTGCCGGCGCTCGAACGTCTGCTCTACGGCGACGAGAAGGCTGCCAATCCCGTCGATGACTTCTTCCTGGGCCCGAAGGCCGCGCGTCGTGCGCGATTTTACGTGCCATTACCGCCAATCTCCTGGCGATTGCGGAAGAGTGCGAAGCTGCCTGGACGGCTGTCGTGGGTGATCCGGCGAAGGCGGCCACACCTTTTGCCGCCAACGCGGTCGAGGCCACGACGCAGTTCTATACCAATCTCCTCACCATGCTGCAGATCGTGGCCGAGCAGAAAATCGGCGCGCCGCTGGGTGCCGATATCGCCTCGCAGAACCCGAAGGCCGCCGAGCAATGGCGATCTTCCAGATCGGGACGGAACATCAACCTCAACCTTGCGACCGCGCAGAACTCGTTCCATGGAGTGGGCGGATCCGCGACCTTGCTCAGGCCCGATCATGCTGATCTCGTCGCTGAGGTTGAGAAGGCCTTCGTCGATGTTCTCGACGCACCAGGCGTTTCATTCGGGGCGAAGGCACCGAACGAGCATTGTCAGCTGCTGGATGAATTGAAGCTTGAAGGGGTCATCATTGAAGGTTGTTCGCCGCAGATCTCCGATGAAGATCGGCGCAAGAATGCGACGGATCTCATCGTGAAGATCAACCATTTGCGCGATATCCTGCGCCAGAAGGTGCCGCCGGCGACCGGGATCACCCTGGGCTTCAATGAGCTGGATGGGGACGGCTCTTGATCGATCTATCCATGACGATTGGTTAAAGAGGGCCGGCATTATGCGCAGCCCAATCCATCTCGCGGCTTGCGGCATGAACAACGCGTTCGCAGCGGTTGCCCTGGCGGCTGACGGTGTCGAGATGTGGCGACGCGACCTCGGCTACCGCGCGCATGACGTCATCGCCGATCCGGCGAGGAATGTTTGCGCCATCGTCGGGCGCAAGCCGGGGCCGATGGTGATGATCTGCGAGCTTGGGAGCGGTGCCCTGTTGCGCGGGCTCAGTCCCTTGCCGAACTGCAGCTTCGATGGCCATGGCGTGTTCTCGACCGATGGCAGCCTGCTTTACACGACGCAAAGCGAGGGCAGGGCGCAGCTCGGCCATATCGGCGTTTATGAGGTTGCGAGCGGCGCCTTGCGTGACAGCTTCTCTACCCATGGCATCGAGCCCCACGAATTGCTGTGGTCGGCGGATGGCCGCGACCTCGTCATCGGCAATGGCGGGATCGTCGATCGCAACGCAACCGATCCCATCAACTCCAGTCTGGTGCGCCTTGCGGCGTCAACCGGCGCACTGCAGCAAAAGACCGTGCTGAATGAGGAACTGGAAACCCTCTCGCTGCGTCATCTGGCGCGGCTCCGGGATGGGCGCATCGCCTTCGGTGCCCAGGACCAGGACCCAGCCACCGACCTCCGCCCCCTGGTGGGCATCATCGACGCGGCGGGGCAGGTGGTGTTCCTGGACCTGCCGCGCGATGTGCATCGGCGCATGGCGGGTTATATCGGCAGCGTGGCCGTCGACGGTGCAGGCGCGGTGATCTGTGCGACCGCACCGCGCGGTGGGCTCGCTGCGTTCTGGTCTGGCGATGACGGTAGCTATCTTGGCATGGTCGAACTTGCCGATACCTGCGGCGTTGCCGGTGTTGGGGCCGCCGGCGAATTTCTGCTCACCTCCGGCCATGGCAGGCGGTTGCTGGTTCGCGTGGCGGGGGCTGCCGTGATGGTCGCCGAAGCGCGTCCCGTCGATCCGCTGCAGTGGGATAATCATCTATCGTTTGCCCGCGCCGGCTGATTTCCATGCAGATCCTGGAAACCGACCGCGTCATTCTGCGGCGTCTCGAACCGGGTGATCTCGACGCCCTTGCGGCACTCTACGCCGATCCCGATATTCGCCGCTACTTCCCCGAAGGCACGCTGACCCGCGCCGAGACGGCCGAAGAGTTGGCCTGGTTCACTGGTGGCGGCGATCCAGATCATCCGGCGCTGGGCCTGTGGGCGGCAATCGACAAAGGGAACCAGTCTTTCATCGGCCGCGCCGGTCTGATCCCCTGGGAGATTGATGGAAAGACCCAGATCGAGATCGCCTATCTGCTGGCGAAATCACATTGGCGCCAGGGCCTGGGGGCCGAGATCGCCACGGCGCTTGTGCGCCATGGCTTCGGCACGTTGGGTCTGACGCGCCTCATTGCCTTGATCGATCCGCAGAACGAGGCGTCCCGGCGCACGGCCCTCAAAGCCGGGCTGCGCCATGAACGCGATATGGTCCATGACGGAACGCCGTGCAGCCTCTACGCCATCAAGCGATGATGGCCGGTGAGTACCGCTCGGAGCTATTCTTGCGCTTGGTCGCGCAAGGCCGCCATGCGGGCCAGCATCATGGTGATGTGGTTGCGGCGGATATAGCCCACGGCTTCGAAATCGTTGATCTCGAGGGCGCGCTGCGTCTCCTCGACCTCGTGCAGGAAATGAGTCACCTCGGCGCGCATGTCGGCCTCGCTCATCCAGCCGAACCAGAAGCGATCGGTCTGGTGATAGAGGATCTCGATGAAGTCGCGCAGCATGCGCGAGCCGATGACATTGTTGACGAGGTTATGGAAGCGCTCGCACAGCTCGGAGAATTCGTTGAGCGGCATGGCGCCGCGCCGGTTGAGCAGCGCCTTGACCCTGCCGTGCAGCGCCTGAGATTGGCCATGTCCTGCGGTGACGGCGGGCGCGGTGATGTATGGCCGATCATGGCGGCCAGCTGGCAGCGCAGATAGTAGGCCTGGTCGATCTCGGCGCGGTCGAGGTCGGTCACGGTGACGCCGACACCGTTCTTGATGCTGACCAGACCGTCGGTGGCCAGGCGCTGCAGGGCCTGGCGTACCGGCGTGCGGCTGAGGCCGAATTCGTTGGCAAGGTCGGATTCGCTGAGACGCATCCCCGGCGGATGGGTGCGGGTGGCGATGCGCTGGCGGAGCTGCTCATAGATCTGGGCCGGGGACACGCTGGCGCGCGCCTGGACGCTGGCATTGGCAGGGGTATGGCTCCCGCTATTGCCCGCCGGCTTGCTGCCTTTTCGCCTGCTGGTTTCGGATTTTGCCATGGAATCGGCCGGCCCTATCTGGAAATGGAAGGCGTGACGTCCTGTCTATAGCGCCGGTGGGGCCTGTCAATACCAGGCTGTATATAGCCCGGTCTGGACCTGCGGTGTTTTGCTTCCTGGATTTGGGTTGCGAAAGGCGGTCATACTGACGATCGATCATTGGGGGTAGATATCAAACGATGGACGATCATGTCGCTGGCATACTCGCCAAGGCGGAGCACCCGGTGCTCAAGCGGGTCGTCGCTCTCTGGGACGCCAAGCGGGGAGGACGCCGGTTGCCGTTGCGCGCCGATATCGATCCAACCGAGATGCCCTATGCCCTGGGCGATCTCAGCCTGTTCGATGTGGTGGAAAACCCACGGCGCTTCTGGTGCCGCCTGGACGGCACCAGACAGGTCGAGCTGTTCGGCGTCGATTGCACGAGGCGCTATCTCGACGAGTGTTTTCCGCCTGACTACTACGCCATGGCCCATGCCAGTTTCAGCACCACGATAGATGAGGGACGGCCTGGTTATTACCAGCGGCAGATTCCCTATGCCGGCCGTTTCATTCGCTATGAAGCGGCCATGCTGCCGCTGTCGCGCTCGGGCGACAGGGCCGACATGCTGATGGTGGCCCTGACCCCGCATTGGGACTGATCGTCCCGGCCGGGACTGTGCGCCGTATCACGCCCAAATTGTGTCCCCGGTCACTGCGGAAATCCGCGGGATCGCCTAATTCTTTCAGCAACGGGGCCGGTCATGGCGACCTGGTGACCCAAAGCTGAAATCGGTTGGGAAAGGGATCAGATCATGAAACGCATTCTTCTGCTGGCTGCGACGCTGACGGTTCTGAGCACCGGTGCTTTTGCCCCCAGTGTTTTTGCTCAGGGCAATTACAACCAGGATCTGGCCGAGTGCCAGGCCTATGCCAACCAGGTGAGCCCGGTCCAGGATGCGGCCGTGGGCGCCCTCGGTGGCGCGGCCGGCGGTGCGGCCCTGGGCGCCCTCTCGGGTGCGCTGTTCAAGGGTGTCAGTGTCGGCGAAGGCGCTGCGGTCGGTGCTGCCGCGGGCGGCGTCCTGGGCCTGGCCGGCGGTGCCTATACCGGCACCCAGAACCAGAAACAGGTGCTCAACAACTGCATGCGTGGGCGCGGCTACAGCACCTACTACTAAAAGGCCCTGCTTAAGGCCCCGGGACCCGGCCGCTCACTTAAAATTGAGTGTTCGGGAGGGCAGGGAAACGATCTATAATACGTGTGATTTATGGTTATCCGGCTCTCCCCGGTCACGCAGGCCGGCCGCCGGAATGAGAAGCAAGAAAGGGACTTAACATGAAGCGGATTGTGGCGGCGGTTTTGACGGCATCGATGCTGGCGGCGTGTTCCAGCTACAGCCAGCCGATGGTTGACACCAAGGGCGTCGATTCGTCGCGCTATTCCCAGGATAATTACGAGTGCGAGCAATACGCCAACCAGGTCAGCCCGGTGGGTGATGCCGCTGTGGGCGCCCTGGGTGGCGCGGCAGCGGGCGCGGCACTTGGCGCCATCACCGGTGCCCTGGTGGGCGGCGTCAGCGCCGGCACGGGTGCTGCGGTGGGCGCTGCCGGCGGCGGTGCCCTGGGTCTTGGCGGCGGCGCGGTCACGGGTGTCCAGAACCAGCGCGAGGTCTATCGCCGCTGCATGGCCGGCCGTGGCTATAACGTCCTGAACTGACACGGCGTTTTTGAAGAAACCCCGCTTCCGGACAACCGGTCGCGGGGTTTTTTTGTGACGATTGCCGCAGCCGGCGCTTTTTTGTTGCGAAGCGAGCCGATTGGTCTTTATTTGCAGTGCAGCATAAACGGGCCCAGCGGGGCGCGTCAGCCTGAAAGAGACCAAAATGGATATCAACAAGATCAAGATCGGCGAGAACCCGCCCTACGACATTAACGCCGTCATCGAGATTCCCCTCGGTGGCACCCCGGTGAAATACGAGCTCGACAAGGAATCCGGCGCGATGTTCGTCGACCGGTTCCTCTATACGGCGATGTTCTATCCCGGCAATTACGGCTTCATCCCGCACACTTTGGGCGGCGATGGCGATCCGCTCGACATCATGGTCCTGGGGCCGACCCCGGTCGTTCCCGGCGCCATTGTCCGCTCGCGCCCGGTGGGCTGCCTGATGATGGAAGACGAAGCCGGCGGCGACGAAAAGATCATCGCCGTGCCGGTCGACAAGCTGCATCCGTTCTATTCCAACGTCAGCTCGTACCGTGACCTGCCCGAGGTCCTGCGCGACCAGGTCCAGCATTTCTTCAGCCATTACAAGGACCTGGAGAAGGGCAAGTGGGTCAAGTTCTCGCGCTGGGCGGAGACCGAGGAAGCAGTCAACATCATTCGGAAGGCGATCGAAGACGGCAAGAAGCCGAGCCACAAATAAAGCGCAATAAATGCAATAAATGTTGCGCAATACGCGCATTTTTATTGCGTAATTCTTGACTTTATCGAACCCCTATGCTTTAAGGGAGATGCGTGGTTTTTCTGGAATCTTCCAGCGCCGCATCCCTTTTTCAGGAGAAACGGGATCGCTGGCTTCGCGGAAGGTGATCCCGTCCACCTCAAGCAGGAGGGTGCGTAAAAAACATGACTCCACCGGCGATAAGATCGCACAATCTGACACTGACAGCAGATTGAGCACTCAGTCCTCAACCTGAGATCCAGGGATTCCGACGGGTTCTTGAGGAACCTTAGGGGTGGCGTGCGACGCGGGGGTTCTCTCCAGATCCCGCTCATCCCAGCTAGATCCCTGCGACACACACAAAGAACGAGACCCGCCGGGCCAAGGCCGTGGCGGGTCTCAGTTTTTTGGGGCATCGCGCCCTTTCCCATTACCCGCCGCTAGAGGCATAGTGCTCCCAGAAAAAGAAACTTCAGGGGCGGCGATGGCGGATTTTGATCTCACGGGGCAGGTGGCGCTGGTGACGGGTGCCTCTGGCGATCTCGGGCGCCATTTCGCCTCTGTGCTGGCTGGTGCCGGTGCCGCCATCGTGCTGATGGCCCGACGCGGCGATGTCATTGCCGCCGAAGCCGAGCGCCTGCGCGGGCTGGGCTACCGGGCGGCATCCGTCACGGGCGACATTACCCAGGCGCAGGGCTTCAACGCCGCCTTTGCCGCCGCCGAGGGCGAACTCGGCCCCATCTCGCTGCTCATCAACAATGCCGGCATCTCGCCCACCACGCCCTCGCTCGATCTTGCCGACAGCGATTGGGACGCGGTCATCGATACCAACCTCAAGGGCGCCTGGCTCGCCAGCCGCGAGGCAGCGCAGCGCTGGGTCAAGCAAAAGCGTCCCGGCAACATCATCAACATCGCCTCGATCCTGGGCCAACGTGTCGCCAACCAGACACTGCCCTATGCCGTCTCGAAGGCGGGCCTCATCCAGATGACCAAGGCACTGTCCCTGGAATGGGCGCGGCACAATATCCGCGTGAACGCCTTGTCGCCCGGCTATATCCGCACCGCGCTCAACGAGGAGTTCTTCGCCAGCGAAGCCGGCGCCACCCTGGTCAAGCGCATTCCGCAACGGCGGCTGGGGCAGCCGCAGGATCTCGATGGTCCCTTGCTGCTGCTGGCCTCGCCGGCCTCCGCCTACATGACCGGCACGGTGCTCACGGTCGATGGCGGCCACCTCAATTCAAGTCTGTAAAGGGCTAAAGTCATGGATTTCTCGATCAGCAAACGCGCCGAAGACTATGTCCGCAGGATCGACGATTTCCTCGACGAGCATGTCATACCGCTGGAAAGCGACCGCGCCAATTTCGATGCCGGCGAAAACATCCGCGAGGAACTGCTTCAGCAATTGCACGCAAAGGCCCTGGCCGCCGGCCTGTGGAATTTCCAGTTGCCGGAAAGGCTCGGCGGCAAGGGGCTGAAATTCACCGAATTGGTGCCGATCTACGAAGCCGCCGGCCGCTCGATCTTCGGCCCGGTCTGCTTCAACATCGCGGCACCCGATGACGGCAACATCCATCTCCTCTCCCGGGTCGCGACGCCCGAGCAGCAGGAACGCTGGCTGATGCCGATCGTCCATGGCGAAGTGCGCTCGTCCATCGTCGCTGACGGAGCCGGCTCCCGGTTCCGGCTCCGATCCCGCCGGCATGATGCGCACGACAGCCGAGAAGGTCGGCGACAAATGGATCATCCGCGGGCACAAATGGTTCATCACCGGCGGCGAGGGCCGCCGAGCATTTCATCCTGCTGGCACGCACCTCCGACGATCCGCGTCGCGGTCTCACCGCCTTCCTGTTCGATAAATCCGCCCCCGGCTGGCACATCAAGCGGCGCATCCCGATCATGGGGCCGGAGGAGCATGGCGGCCATTGCGAGCTCATCTTCGACGGCCTCGAAATTCCCGACAGCGACCGCCTGATGGGTGTCGGCGAGGGGATGAAGGCGGTGCAGATCCGCCTCGGCATCGCGCGTCTCACCCATTGCATGCGCTGGCTCGGCCTCTCCAAGGAGGTCTCGATGGCCAAGATCGCCGTCGCTGATTGCCTGCACAAGGCGGTCGACACGGCGATCCAGTTGCTTGGCGCCAAGGGTTATTCCAAGGATACGATCCTGTAATGGATGTACCGCTATGCCAGGCAGGCGCGCCTCGTCGATGGTGCTTCGGAAGTGCACAAGATGGTGCTGGCGCAACATCTGGGGCTTGAAGGCCGTGATTTCTGGAAATGGGGTTGATCAGCGTGCTTGCCAACAAGATTGCCGCTCTTGAGACATTCATCCAGCAGCAGACGGGCGCCGGCAAGGTTGGCGCGACATTGATCGGCCGTCTGGGCGGTGGCGCCATCCAGGAAAATTGGGCGATTGATCTCGACATCGATGGCGCTGTGCATGAAGCCGTCTTACGCGCCGATGCGCCGAGCGGCATTGCCGAGAGCTGGGGCAAGGCGCAGGAATTCGCCTTGCTCACAGCGGCCTATGGCGCCGGTGTGAAGGCACCGCAGCCCCTCTGGCTCGAGCCCACCGGCACGGTGATCGGCCAGCCCCTTCCATCTTACGCGCCGTCTCAAGGGCTCAGCCGATCCCAGGAAATTGGTGCGGGCGCTGGAGGAGGAAGCGGGTGATGCCCTGGCCCACGAACTGGGCGCGGAGCTCGCCAGGCTGCACAAGGTGACACCAGCCAATTCGCCGGGTGATCTCGCCTTCCTGCCGCCGGTACCTGCGGATCTCGTCGCGGCGCGCTTTGCGCGCTTCCGGGGCCAGCTAGACCGCCTGCCCGAGGCGCAACCGGTGTTGGAATGGGCCATCAACCGGCTGGAAGACGAAGCGCCTCGATATCGCCGCGGCACCGATATTGTGACGCTGTGCCATCGTGACTTCCGCACCGGCAACTACCTGGTGCTGGAGGAAAAGCTGAGCGGCATTCTCGACTTCGAGTTTGCCGGCTGGTCCGATCCCTATGAGGATCTGGGCTGGTTCTGCGCCCGCTGCTGGCGTTTCGGCATGGCGGGCGCCGAAGCGGGCGGCATCGGCAACCGCGCCGCCTTCTACGCCGGCTATGAAGCCGGCGGCGGACATGGTGTCGATGATGCGCAGGTCCGCTTCTGGGAACAGATGGCGGCAATTCGCTGGTCGATCATGGCCCTCGAACAGGCTGAGCGCCATCTTTCAGGCCGAGAGCGCTCGCTTGAGCTGGCGCTGACCGGGCTCGTGTCATTGGAAACGGAGTATGACCTGCTCGTCGATCTGCGCTTGGCCGGCTTCAAGCCCGCCTCGAAAAATCACAGAGTGACACGTCTTCGGGAGATGCCGCATGAAGCAACGCCCTGGTGCAAATGCGCTGCTCGACTCGGCATTGGTGACACTGCAGGAGGATCTGCTGCCAACCCTCAAAGGTCGGCAGAAGTTCCTTGCCGCCATGATCGCGCGCGCAGTCTCCGTGGCCAAGCAAGACATCGTCGGCGCGCGCGAAGCGGCGCAGGCCGAGCGCAACAGCCTGGCGCGCCTCTATGGCCAGCCATCCGACGACGATCTCCCGACCTTGCGCAAACAACTCGCCGCTGACATCCGCGCCCGCAAATTTCAACCCGGCACGCCGGACGAAACCAGGCTGATCGATCATCTGGTCGAAACGACGGCGGCCGAACTCCGCATCACCAATACGAAATACCTGGCGCAACGGCAGCGCGGACGAGGGGCGGAGTCGGCGGTGTAGATTTGGCGAACCTGAGTTCGTTGCCTGCATACCCCCTCTCTAACTCTCCCCCTCAAGGGGGGAGAGGACTACAGCGAGTTCGTTCGGTCTCGTGAGTCATCTTCTTCCCCCTCCCCTTTTGAGGCGGAGGGCCGGGGAGGGGGTATCTAACCGCCGCACAAAACTCCGAAGAGAGTCTCACACCCTCTCCGCCAGATAATCCGCATAGATGCGCAAGCTGCAATCCGCATGCACGATGCGAAAGCCGGCGCGTTCGATGAGGCCGGCCATGACCCAGGAATAGGTGCTGTACTCCTCGCGGATATGTTGCGCGACTTCTTCGCGGGAATAGCCGGTGTTGCTGCCCATCCAACTGATCCAGTTTTCGGCGACCGCCGGCACCTCGGCCGGATCGCAGGAGAACACCACGTCGCGGATGAACAGCCGGCCGCCCGGTTTCAAGCTGCGATGAAGTCGCGTGAGAGCGACGCCTTTCCAGAGGTCCGGCAGATGGTGCAGGGCGAATTTCGTGGTGATGAGGTCGAGCGACCCGTCGTCGATCTCGTAACTGAGGAACCCGCCCTGGTGTGCCGCAAGGTTGGCAAGCCGCATCGCCTTCGCCCGGGCGAGTGTTGCCCGTAACATCTCCGCGGAGATATCGACGGCATGAACGAACCCGGCATGCTTTGCCGCTTCGCAGGCCAACATGCCGGTGCCGCAGCCGAAATCCGCGACCACCTGCGATGCCCCGACACCCAGTTGCACGAGCAACGCGCTATCCTCGGCAGGATCGTCCGCCTGACGCTCGTCGTAACTCTCGACCTGCGCCACGTCGGCGAAATCGAGCCCGACCTGCTTGAGATCGACATAGTACCAATCCGGCCGTTCCATCGGGCACCTCCACACGGATGATTGTCAACGCTAAGAGTGGGATGGCCCCGACGTCAACGCAACAACCTGTGCGCGTGTCGCATACCCACAGCCGGTGAACGCATGAGGACAACCGAGCTCGTTGCCGACACACCCCCTCTCTAACTCTCCCCTCAAGGGGGAGAGGATTGCAGCGAGTTCGTCCGGTCTGGGGGTCATCAGTTTCTCCCTCCCCCCTTGAGGGGAGGGTCGGGGAGGGGGGGTATCGATCCGCTGCGCTAAAGGTCGCATCATAGCACGTCATCTCACCCCCATTGACCATTCCTCCCGCACCCCATACCGTCGTTCGAGTCCATTTGCAGCATCGCCAGGAGTCACATCGACTGATGAGCTATCTGATCGTCTTCGTCGGTGCTGGGATCGGTGGTGCCTTGCGCCATGGTGTCAACATGGCGAGCGCGCGGTTGCTCGGCGTGAACTTTCCCTGGGGCACGCTCACCGTCAACATCGTCGGCTCGCTGGCGATGGGACTTCTCGCCGGCTACTTCGCCTTCAAGGGCGAGGCGTCGCAAGCCTGGCGGCTGTTCCTGACCACCGGCATCCTCGGCGGCTTCACCACGTTCTCGGCTTTCTCGCTTGATACGGCGATGCTCTACGAGCGCGGCGCCATGATGTCGCTCGCGGTCTATGTGCTGGCCTCGGTGTTGCTCTCGATCCTCGCCGTCTTCATCGGTCTCGCCATCATCAAATCCGGCATGCGGTGAGGGTCACCCGAACACGCCGTGTTCGAACAGCACCTTGACCCCGATCGCCACCAACCCGATGCCGCCGACGAATTCCGCCCAACGGCCGAGAAGCGGTCCCGCCGCGCGCCCGATCAGCACGCCGCCGAAGGCCATCGCAAACGTCACCGCGCCGATGAGCGCGATGGTCATTGGAACATGCACGTTCATGAAGCCCAGTGTCACGCCCACCGCTGTGGCGTCGATGCTGGTCGCCATGGCCGTGGCGATGAGGGCGAGTGCGCTGTGGCGGTTGGGTTTTGGCGCGTCGTCGTCGGCACCGCCCATCCAGGCGAGATAGGACATCCGGCCGCCGACGACCAGGAGCAGGCTGAAGGCGATCCAGTGATCAACCGCCTGGATATAGCTGCCGATACTCCAGCCGAGCGCCAGTCCGATCAGGGGTGTCGCCAGTTCGAAGATGCCGAAGAAGGCGCCGATGCGCGCTGCCTCGCGAATGCCCGGACGATGCAGGCTGGCGCCTTTGCCGAGCGAGGCTGCGAAGGCATCGGCGGAAAGGGAGAAGGCGAGGGCGAGCGAGGTGCTGAGAGTCATTGTCGGGTTCCCGCGCCAGGCGTTGAGATCAGCGGACACGAGCCTCTTCCCCTGGCGTGCAGGAAGAACGCGTGCCACTGGTCTCGCCTCGGTTCAGGCAGCCGACGCGACGTCGTCTGTGCTGAAACTGCGCATACCATGAAGGCTTTCGCCATCAAGTGTGTTGATATGCGCCCTGCTGGTAATCGCAGGCGGCTACTCCCCAATGAGTGCGGATGACGTAGAGCGCTGGCGGGTTGCTGTCAAGTCGATGCGCCTATTAGGACAGAAAGTCGTCAATGGCTACACCACGACTATCTGGGTGCGCGGCGGATCAGGCATTGCTTCTTTCATTTTGCTGCCCGCCCTATACTTTACCCGGGGTGGCGCTGGCCGTGTGGCGCAGTCTGGGAGGTGCGGATGCCGATGCTCTCATGGTGCAGGGTGGCAGCGATTGTCGCGGCGATGCTGCTGACGGTCGCCTTCGCGCCGAGCCGATTGCTGGCCGATGAGGTCAGGGTCGTCTTCGTCACCCACGGACAGCCGAATGATCCCTATTGGGAGATCATCAAGAACGGGATGAACGACGCGGCCGGCAAGTTGGGCGTCACGGTCGAGTATCATTCTCCGTCGACATTCAGCACCGCGGAAATGCTGCGATTGATTGATGCCGCGGTCGCGTCGCGCCCCGATGGTCTCGTCGTCAGCATGCCTGACGAAGAAGCGTTGTCGCCCGCGGTCCTCGCGGCGACGGCGGCCGGCATTCCCGTCATCGTGATTGATGCCGGTGGTCCGACCCTGGCGAAAAAGGTCGGTGCTCTATTCTTCATGGGTCAATCTGAATTTGGTGCCGGGTTGGCCGCTGGAAGACGCGCTCATGAACGCCTGGCGAGGCGCCCGCTCTGCATCGATCATGAGGTGGGCAATGTCAGCCTGGAAGCCCGCTGCCACGGTTTCAACAATGGTCTGGGCGTGCCGGCGCCGGTTCTGCAAACAACCCTCGATCCGATCGCCGCCCGAAAACAGCTGGCACTTTATCTGGCGGAACATCCGGATACGGATTTCATACTGACCTTGGGCGCTGCTTCGGCCGAGGTAGCCCTGGATGTGACAGCAGACCTTCCGGCCGATGCCCGGCCCGGCATCGGCACGTTCGACCTGTCGCCCCGGGTGCTCGACGCTATCTCCGACGGGGAGATTCTTTGGGGCATCGATGCGCAACCGTTTTTAATGGGATATGTGCCCGTCATGACCTTTAACCTGCTGAAGCGCTACCGACTGGCGCCGGTGACGAGCGACGGCTTCTACCAGACCGGTCCAAGTTTCATCGAACAGAGGGATGCGAAGGCCATGAAGCTGCTATCGGAGGCCAGCATCCGCTAACCGGGTGATCGGCGAGGATCAGCCCCAGGTTTCCTTGACGCCCTGACGCTTGCCGAGGCGATTGATGCCGTTGCCGGTTGCGATCGGGATCTCCGGTGCCGGCCGGCCATAAAGCCAGCCCTGGCCGAGATCGACGCCGAGGTCCAACAGGCATTTGTGCTGGTCCTCTTTCTCAACCATCTCGGCCACGGTCTTGATGTTGAGGCAGCGACAGGTGGTGAGAACGCCCTGGACGATGGCGCGTTCGCGAATACTCTCGGTGATGCTCTTGATATAGGCGCCGTCGATCTTGACGAAGTCGACCTGCAATTGCTGAAGATAAGGCAGGGAGGATGCGCCGGCGCCGAAATCGTCGAGACAGACCAGGTGCCCCGCGCCCCGCAACAGGTCAACCGCGCGTGCTGCCTTCGGCAGATCGTCGAGCTTCGCCGATTCCGTGATCTCGATGATGAGCCGATTGCGATTCTTGCCCATCTTGACCGCCAACTGCTCAAACATGCCGAGGAAATTGTCGTTCAGCAAGGAGCGCGCGGACATGTTCACGGCCAACCGCAACTCCTGGCCCTTGCTCTCCGATTGCTGGATGCGGGCGATGGCGCCATGGGTCACGGCAAGATCGAGCTCATGGACGATATTGATTTCTTCCGCGAACATGACGTCGGCAAACGGCGAACGGCCATCCTCGAACCGGAGCAGCACCTCGTAATGGTGCGCTGAGCGGTCGGCGAGATAGACGATCGGCTGGAAATGCAGATTGATGCGGTGCTCATGGATGAGATCGCGCATGGCGACGACGCGGCTCAGGACTTCGGCCGTCATGCGTTTCAGGTATTGGTCGGCGGCATTGGCGTCGAAGTTCTTGATGCTTTCGTTGCTGAACTTGCCGACCACATAGGACAGGATGCTCTCGACATCCTCATCCGCCAGCGACGCGCCGCTGAATGAGATCGTCTTGCCCGTCGCATGAATCGTTTCCGCAGGCAGGGCAAAGGCGTCGCCCACCTGGTTGATGGCATTGACGATCGTGGCGGTGTCGGTGCCTTCGAGATGCGTCACGCCGAATTTGCCGTCGCCGAGTTTGGCGGCGGACTCATTGTCGATGGCATGCAGTTTCAATTGTGCGCCGATCTCAGCCAGCAGGGCCTCGGCACGCTCGGGCCCCATCACGCGGTTGAGTTCTTCGGTCTCGCAGATTTCCAGCAGGGTGAGGCAGGCGGATTTCCCGGACTTGCGCGCTTCCTGCACGGCATGCGTGGCGGCGTAGGTGAACTCGACAGCTTCGGCGAGGCCAGTGACCCGGTCGCGCCGTCGCGCGCCGCTATGCGGGATCGCGTTGTATGCGGCATTGACGATGGTCATGAAGTAATGCGGCCAGTCCTTTTTCAGGGACCGGTTGATGCAGACCGAAACGACGTGGCGTTTCTGCGGCACGGTGCTGTCTGCCCCGACCGACTGAGTCTCGTCCATCAGGACGAGGTTGAGGTCGCGCCGCCGTTGTCCTGGGCCCAGATTGCGCAGGGCTGCCTTCAGCAGAATGGCGTCGGCGGTCGCCAGAATGTTGGTAAACGGCTTGCCGGTGAGGTCCGCATTGTCGACGCCAAGGATCGATTTGACCGCGCCGCCCGCCCACAGGACCTTGCTGCTCTCGTCGAGCTCCAACAGGATGTCCGCGTTGGAGAACGCAAATCCGACAAAGCGGTCGCGCTCTTCGCGCAGGCGATCGGTGGTTGGGACGGCCATGGTCTTCCTAAAGATAGGGCGGGAAAGGCAGCCAGAACTCATTGAGTCCCATTATTTTCTGCTGTTAAGCTTAATAAATTGTCAATTGTAGCGGGAAAATGCCCAGGAAATTCTGGGGCGACCCCTTAGAAAGTCTTGCCGATCGAGGGTCAAAAGCCTGCTGTTTCCCTTGGCAGCCCACGCGCGGCGCGCTATCCATGGTTGGAACCAGCCTCCAGGGAGACTTCAAATGCGCAAAATACTTAACGGCCTCGTTGCCGCGACCATGGCGATTGCCTTCGCCATACCGATGCTTGCCGCACCCGCCGCGGCGGAAGACGCCAAATCGCTGCTGAACCAGATCCTCGATCGGGGCACGCTGCGCGTCGGCACCACGGGTGATTATCCCCCTTATTCCGAGCTCGACCAGGCAAGCGGTACCTATAAGGGCTACGAAATCGACGTGGCCACGCAGCTTGCGGCCGACCTTGGCGTCAAGGTCGAATTCGTGCCGACCAGCTGGGAAACCCTGGCCGCCGGCATCCAGGCCGGGAAATATGACGTTGCGGCTTCGGGCATAACCCTCACACTCGACCGTTTAAAGAGCATTGGCTTCTCCGACCCCTATCTCGACGCGCCCCTGGTACCGTTGGTCCAGGTCAAGGATGGCGCCAAATACGCGTCCTGGCGTGACCTCGACAAGGCCGGCATCCGCATTGCCGTGCAGAGCGGCACCTCGGCGGAAGGCTCGGCCAAGGCCAACTTCAAGAACGCCGAAATCGTCCCGATCGTGGCGCCTGCGCTTGATTATCAGGAGCTGCTTTCCGGCAAGGTCGACGCCGCCATCACTGACACCATTTTCATCAAGAAGGCGCTTGCTCAGTACAGCGACAAGGTGGTCGCCGTCGATCCGACCCATGCCATTGAAGGCCAGCCGATTGCCATGATGACCGTCCGGGACGACATCGCCTGGCAGCGCTGGCTCAGTGTCTGGGTCTCCCTGAAGCAGCAGTCCGGTTTCTTTGACTCGCTGTTCACCAAGTGGATCGCCGGCAGCTAAGCCGAACAAGCTTCAGGTCAAAAGGAGCGGCGCTGGTATGGCCCGATCATCGTTTTTGGGCCGAACCGGCGCCGTTCTGATTCTAACGTTGCTTCTCGGCGGTTGCGGCGACTGGTCGCCCCTCATTCCGGGTACGCCGCTTGGCGACAAGCATTTCTGGTTCCTGACCGCCGGCATCCAGTACACGCTGCTGATCTCGCTTTATGCGATCGTCTTCGGCTCGATCATCGGGCTCACCGGTGCGTTGATGTCGCGCAGCCGCTTCCGTGCCGTGCGGCGCGTGGCCTGGCTCTATGTGGAAGGCTTCCGCATGGTGCCGCTCTTCGTGCTGCTGTTGTGGATCTATTACGCGCTGCCAATCGCCATCAATGAAATGCCGCCGGAGTTCGGCGAGCTGCCCGGCATGGATATGCTCCGCCAGATGACGCCGTTCACGGCGGTTGCCATCGGCCTCTCGCTCAATGCCGGCGCCTTCCTGGTGGAGATTTTCCGCGCTGGGATGGAATCCGTGTCAAAAGCGCAGATTGATGCTGGGCTGGCCTTCGGTATGTCGCGGCCGTTGCTGATGCGCCGCATCATCCTGCCTCAGGCCATTCGCCGCATGCTGCCGCCGATGACCAGCCAGTTCATCTCGATTGTGAAGGATTCATCCCTGGGCGGGGCCATCGGCGTCATGGAATGGACGCGGCGCGCGACCCTGCTGCAGACGCAGATCCTGCATCCGATGGAGATCTATACCTTCCTCGCCCTGGAATACATCACCATCCTGGTGATGCTGACGGCGCTCGCCCGCTATCTCGAGCGGCGCTATCCCCAGCACAATTAATCGAGCAGTTTCTCCGCCCGCACCATCGGCTCGTCGGCAGCCTGGATCAATGCCTCGAGGAACGCCCGCAACTGCTCACACCGCAAGGCCGAGGCCTGCAGCAGGATGCGGCTCACCACCCTGTGCCGGGCATGGAACTGCACCAGATCGACCGAGACCTCACGCGGCAATGAGCTGATGCGCGCGGCATTGGCCTCGAACACGGTGGCCGGCGGCAAGGCAAGGCCAGCCAGCTGCGCGGTTGGGATTGGCAAATCCTGGATGAGAGTCGCGGTGCTGTCGAACGCCGCCTGTGCCGCAGCCCGGATGGCCAGCACCTCGCCCAGCAGGGCCGCCAAGAGCGCCTGCGTCTCGGCTTCCAACTGGTCGTCGCGGCTGCGCTTGCGATTGCTGGTCACGAACAATGCGATGAGCCCGGCCAAGGTGAGGAAGATCAGGAACGGCGCCTGGATAAGCCAGCCGCGCAGCAGGTCGCGGTCCATGGCCGGTTCGACCATGGGGGCGGGTTCGATGGCGATCTCTTCGGCTTCCGGCGGCTTGGTCCAGAGGCCGAGATTACGACCGCGTGCCTCAGTCTCGGCGGCGTCGTACCGCGCCGCCCGTTCGCGTGACGTGGCATCCGCCTTGATCGAGGGGCGATAGACCGCGGCCATGCCGCCGGCCAGCATCGCCTCGGCAATATCGTCATCGTCGATCCGGCAGATTCCGGAGAGATGCTGCGCATCAGCACCGCGATCGAGCACATCACACGTCAGCCGCTGGCCGTCGATGAGCGCCTGCAAGGCAACGCGCGCTTCCGGCCCGAGTGGCACGGTCATCAACGGTGCCGCGATTCCATCCAGCCGCAAGATGACGTCACCGATGGCGATCTCGTCGCCGTCGATGGCCTGGCCAGTGCCTTCCAGCTTCGGTGGGGTGGGGGCATCCAAGGGCACGGCGTCGACATCACCGACGGGCACCGCGGGAGGTGGGGGTTGCAGGGGGTTCTTCTGCTTGGCCAGCGCGGGTTCCGCGGCCAGGGTCAGGCAGAGCAGGGCCGTGGTCGCCAGCCAGATATTAATCTTCATTGAAAGTCCTAGTCTTTTTGAGCGTCCCTCGCGGTCTTGGTAAAGGGGTGGATGGGTGAGGTCAATGGGCCATCCAGAATCGGTCTGGACAGGTAGATCGAAACTGAATAAGCATTCAATAATTGAACGGATATTCAGTTTCAGGGGCAGGCCACATGGCGACCAAATACGACGCGATCGTGATCGGCGGCGGGCATAACGGCCTCGTCACCGCCGCCTATCTCGCCAAGGGTGGCGAGAAGGAGGGCAAGAACAAGCTGAAGGTCCTCGTCCTCGAGCGCTATCACAAGGTCGGTGGCGCGGCGATGTCGGAGGAGATCTATCCGGGCTTCACCTATTCGACCTGCTCCTATGTGTGCTCGCTGTTGCGCCCGGAGATTTTCCGCTTCCTCGATCTGCCGCGTCATGGACTGCAAGTCATTCCCTACGAGATCAACTCGTCGCCCAATCATGAGGGCGAGGGGATCGTCACCTATTCGGATCATGATCGCACACGCGAGTCACTGCGCCGGCATTCGATCAAGGATGCGGAGGCCTATGATCACTATGCGGCCGAGATCAGCCGGCAGTGTCGTTTCATCAAGCCGCTCCTGATGGTGACGCCGCCCGATCCGACCAGGCTCAACCCATTCGCGCAGAACAAGATCAATCCCTGGGGCAAGCGCAACGATCTCGAAGGGCTGCTGAAGATCGGCCGCGAATTCGGCCGCATGGGCGAGAAGCAGATGTATGAGATCATTCGCTTCTGGACCATGTCGATCGGCGACTTCCTCGACGAATATTTCGAGACGCCGCGGTGGAAGGGCTTTGCCGCGGCCTCGTCGATCATCGGCACGGCGCTGGGACCCTATTCGCCCGGCACCGCCTATGTGCTGCTGCATCACTACATGGGTGAGGTCGACGGGCAGATCGGCGCCTGGGGCTTTGCGCGCGGCGGCATGGGGTCGGTCTCGAAGGCAATTGCCTCGGCCGCGACCGAAGCCGGGGTCGAGATTCGCACCAATGCCGAGGTCGCCAAGGTCATCATTCGCGGCGGCAAGGCGGTCGGTGTCACGCTGGCCAATGGCGAAGAGATCTATGCCCGCACAGTGGTCAGCAATGCCGACCCCAAGCGCACCTATCTGAAGCTCATTGAGAAATCGGATCTGGACAGCATCGATCCCGACATCCACACCTACGCCAAGAATTTCAAGATCCGCGGCAGTTCGGGCAAGCTGAACATCGCGCTCGATGGTCTGCCGCAATTCGCCGGCCTGCCGAAGGAATCGGCCTGGGGCACCATCGATATCGGCGGCGATTTCGACTATATCGAGCGCGCCTATGACGACTACAAATACGGCTCCTGGTCGAAGCGGCCCTTCCTCGACATCGTGATCCCGACCACGGTCGACCCCACCATGGCACCGCCGGGCAAGCATTTCATGTCGGTCTTCGTGCAATACGTGCCATACAAGTTGGGTGAACAGCCCTGGACGCCGGAGATGAAGTCGGCCTTCGAAAAGGACGTGCTCGACACGATCGAGATGAATGCGCCGGGCTTCAAGGACCTCATCCTGCATTGCCAGACGCGGACCCCCTGGGACATCGAGAATGAAGTGGGCCTCACCGAAGGCAACATCTTCCAGGGCGAGTTGACGCTGGATCAGATGCTGTTCAACCGCCCGTTCCCGGGCCTCGGCCAGTATCGCGGACCGTTCGATAACTTCTACATGTGCGGATCGGGCACGCATCCCGGCGGCGGCGTCATGGGGGCGCCCGGCGCCAATGCGGCGCGCGAGATGCTGCGCGACTTCAAGCATGGGGTGGTGTGATGAGCGCCCAACAGTACGACGTCATCGTCATCGGCGCGGGCCATAACGGCCTGGTCACGGCAGCTTATCTCGCCAAGGCGGGGCAGAAGGTGCTGGTGCTGGAAGCGGGCGAACAGGCCGGTGGCGCTGCCCAGACACGGGAATTTGCCAAGGGTTATCGAACCTCGGCGGTCGCCCACATCCTGCATGCACTGCATCCCAAGGTGATCAGCGATCTGGGATTGGAAAGTCACGGTCTCCGGGCGACGCAGAACCGGATCGGCACCTCGGCGATGCTGCCCGGTGGTGCGCGCCTCGATATCACCGACGACAAGGCGGCGACACAGGCATCGATCGCCCGGTTCTCGCCGGCCGATGCACAGGCCTATCATCCGCGCATTGAGCGCCTGGTGAAGCTGGCGGGCGCCTTGGGTAGCTTCCTCATGAAGACGCCGCCCAGCCCATCACCCGCCGCCAATGATTTCCAGACCAAGCTGGCGCTCGGCATGTTTGCCGTGCAGCTCCGCCTGATGGGCAAGAAGGACATGCTGGAAATGTCCCGCATCCTCACCATCAATGTGGCGGACCTCGCCAACGATTTCTTCGAGAGTGATATCATCAAGGGGTTGCTGGGATTCGAGGCGACGCTCGGCGTCTATCTCGGGCCGCGTTCACCCAACACGGTCTTCAACCTGCTCTATCGTCTTGCCTCGATGAATGCGAAGCACGGACAGGGCGGTTTGTTCCTGCCGCAGGGCGGCATGGGTGCCGTGGTGGATGCGCTGGTGAAGGCCGCCAAGTCCGCCGGTGCCACCATCCGCACGAGCGCGCCGGTTGGCCATATCCTGATTGAAAAGGACGTCGCGGTCGGCGTGGTGCTGGCGAATGGCGAGGAGATTCGCGCGCCCATCGTGGCGTCGAGCGCCGATCCGCAGCGGACATTGCTGCACCTGGTCGAGCCGGGCAATCTCGATACCGAATTCCTGCGCCGCATGCGGCATCTCAGGATGAATGGCTGCGTCGCCAAGGTGCATCTGGCACTGGATGGCTTGCCGGACGCGCTGAAGCAGGCCCAGGGCCGCATGGTGGTGGCACCGTCGACCAACTATGTCGAGCATGCTTTCGACTGCGCCAAATATGGCCGGGTCTCGGACAATCCGGCGCTGGAGATAGTCATTCCGACCTTAAGCGATCCGTCCCTGGCACCGTCGGGCAAGCATGTGGCGTCGATCCTCTGTCAGTACGCACCCTACAAGTTGCGGACGACCACACAGGATGAAGCGCGCACCCAGGTTCTGGAACGCACCTTGAATGTGCTGGACCAGGTGGCACCCGGTGTCCGCAACCAGGTGACGGCGTCGGAAGTGCTGACACCGCATGATCTCGAGGCCAAATTCAACCTCTCTGGTGGCCAGTGGCACCAGGGCGAAGTGACCCTGGACCAGGTGTTCTTCCTGCGGCCGGCGGCCTCGTTCCAGCAATACAAGATGCCGCTGCCAGGCCTGTGGTTGTGCGGGGCGGGCGCGCATCCAGGCGGCAATGTTTCAGGTGCCGCCGGCGCCAATGCCGCGCGCGAGATCCTGAAGGATATCCGAAAGACCACCGCCAGGAAGGGAGCCGCCTGATGACTCACGTTCAGCATCTGAAACCCTTCCTGAAGAAGACGCCGTTCCATGATGCGATGGAAGCCATGATGCATGGCGCTGGATGGATCCGCTGGCAGGGCTATTATTCACCGGCCTATTATGATTCCATCCAATCGGAATATATGGCGACCCGCAACGGCGCCACGGTCTATGATGTTTCGCCGCTGATCAAATATGCGATCAAGGGCAAGGATGCGGCGAAGTTCGCCAATTACCTGGTGACGCGCGACCTTAGCAAGGTGGCGCCAATGAATGTCGCCTACACGGCCTGGTGCGACGATGATGGCCGCATGATCGAGGAAGGAACGCTGTTCCGCCTGGGTGAGAACGACTTCATCCTCAACGCCGCCCTCCATCAGCTGCATTGGCTAAATGAGAGTGCCTATGGTTTCTCGGTCGAGATCGAGGAAATCTCCGAGCAACTGGCCGGCCTGTCGCTGCAGGGGCCGAATTCCCGCGCGATCCTGGAGGTGCTGGGCGTCCAAGGGATCGGCAAGCTGCCGCATTTCGGCATCATGGAAACGAGCGTCGATGGACATTGGCTGCGGATCGACCGGGCCGGCTTCACCGGCGATCTTGGCTATGAGATCTGGGTCAAGCCGCAGGATGCGCCGTGGCTGTGGGAAACCCTGTTCCGTATCGGCGATCCCTACAAGATCGCGCCGATGGGCGGACATGCACTGGAAATGACGCGCGTCGAGGCCGGTTTTATCCTGGTCGATGTGGACTATATCGGTTCGCATCATGCCATCCGCCCGACGCAGCGTGTCTCGCCGATCGAGGCCGGGATCGGCTGGGCGGTGGCGCTGAAGAAGGATGCCTATTTCGTCGGCAAGCGAGCCTTGCAGAAGGAAAAAGCGGAAGGCTCCTCACGCTTTATCCTATCTGGTATCGAGATCGAGGGACGCAAGCCGGCACCGGGTGCTTTCCTCTATGCCGACGAGAAGGGAACCAAGGAACTGGGCCTTACTACCTCCGCCATGTGGTCGCCCTTGCTGAAGAAGAACATCGCCTTTGCCCAGATACCCATGGCCTATACGAAGCCCGGCACGGAAATGTGGATCGAGATCTGGTATCCGAAAGAGAAAAAGATCGAACGCAGCATGGTGAAATGCTGGACGCGGAACCGCATGTTCTTCGATCCACCGCGGAAGAAGGAAATTGTGTGAGTGCGCGCTCCGTCGTCATGGTCCGCGAAGGCGGACCACCCACGACTTACTTTCTTTGCCTGTGAACAAACTCGTGGGTGGTCCGCCTTCGCGGACCATGACGAAAAGAAGTAGCATCATGGCCAAGAACGCCCCCATCCGCAGCAATCGCAAGAAGGAACTGATCGAGGCGACCATCGCGGTGATTGCCGCCCATGGCTATCACGGCACGACGGTGAGCCGGGTTGCAAAGTCGGCGCGCGTATCGACCGGGCTGATGAACTTTCACTTTACCAGCAAGGACAAGCTGTTCGAGGAAGTCTTCAAATATCTGGCGGACGAGTATTTCCTGGTCTGGAACACGCGGATCCAGGCGGCGCCGGCGGATGCCTGGTCGCGCCTGCAGACAATGGTCGAAGCCTATTTCGACCGCGATGTCTTCACCAGCGCCAAGCTCGCTGTCTGGTTCAGCTTCTGGTCGGACCCGGAACTCCGCGACAAGTTTCGCGACGCAGCGACGGCGGTCGAACGCCGCTATGTCAAGGAACTGGAACACCAGATCTATAACCTCGTCATCCTGCAGCCGCGCGCTAAGCCGGACGCCAGGAAGATCGCCGTGCGGGTTGCCGGGGCCCTGTCGGCCATGATCGACGGGTTCTGGCTGCAGGCATTGCTTTATCCCAAGACGTTCAAGGCCAAGGACGCCATCCGCTCCTGCATGGCCTTCCTGAAGCTGCTGACCTTTATTACGTCCAGCGAGAGAAACTTGCCGAGATGGATGGAGCAAAGGGCCGGGCCGAGGCATAATCCCCCGCAATGCTGACAGGGGAATGCGATGCGCTTCAAGGACAAGGTGGTTATGGTCACCGGCGGCACGACCGGCATCGGCTTCGGAATCGCGCGGCGCGCGGCGCTGGAGGGGGCCAAGGTTGCCATTGTCGGGCGGAACGCGGATCGCGGCCGAGCTGCTCTAAAGGAGCTGTCGCCATTTTCCGCAGACGCGCATTTCTTTCCCCGCGACGTCAGCCTGGAAGCTGACGCGCGGGCGATGATCGGCGACGTCGTGGCCCAGTTCGGGCGCCTCGACGTGGTGGTCAACAATGCCGGCGCCGGTGCCAGGCGCTCGGGTGTCGAGGCGGCTGATGGGCCGGGGGAGAGGCTGCGCAAGTTGATGGCAGCCAATCTTGACTCTGCCTATTTCGTCTCCGCGTTTGCATTGCCGGCGCTGAAGGCCGCGGGTGGTGGCGCCATCGTCAATATTTCGTCGACCGCGACACTGCATGGCAATTGGGGTAGCTATGGCGTGGCGAAGGCGGCGCTTGAGGCCTTGACCCGGTCGTTCGCGACCGAGGGAGCACCCCATGGCATCCGTGCCAACGCAGTGTCGCCCGGCTGGATCAAGACGGAGACTACCGGTGGCAGTGGGGCCGCCGAGGAATGGGAGAAGGGCGCCTCGCTGCTCGGACGGATGGGAACGCCGGACGAGATCGCGCGCGCGGTGATGTTCCTCGCCTCGGACGAGGCGTCTTTCGTGACTGGCACCGTGCTGACGGTGGATGGTGGTCTCACTATCACCGACTATCCGTCTTTGCCCTATCTCGACGCCGTCGGCGCCTGGAAGCTGTTCCCCGGAACGTTGTGATGGAGATGTGCCCTACTGCGTGGCGCGCTGATGCAATTGCCAAGTGAAGGGGCAATGCGGCTTCAAGGCGATGCGCTCATGGGCCAGGGCATGGGCGAGGGATCTGTCGCCAGCGCGCAAGGCAGCCTCGATCAGGGTCCGATGCAGAATGTCCCGCTGCGCATGGCTGCCGCCGAACAGGGCCGCGCGGTAGCGCACCGGCATCAGGTAATCCACCACCTTGGCATAGCGGCCGGCGCCGAAGGCCAGGATGGCATGGAGGATGGGCAGGCCTACCTCTCTGGTCATCATGCCGTTGGTGTTGTCGGCCCTTGACATGTCCTCGATCGTGCGCAGCAGGGCGGCAGCTTCCGGCTGGCGGCCGCTTGCCACCAGGGTCAGCATGGCATGCATGTCGTTGAAGGCGTAGAAGCCGGTCTCACTGCCCTTGGCATAGGTTGATGCGAGATCGTCCCAGCGGCGGCCGACATCGATGCCGCTGAGATGCATGCGCCAGAGGAGCGCCACGGCGTCGAGCAGCATGACCTGGATTTCGGTCGGTTGCGGGTGGATGCCGCGGTCATAGATGTCGAGTGCGCGGTCGTGATGGCCTTGATCGAGATTGAAGAGCGCCGTGTGCCACCAGTTATGAAACTGGAAGCCGTTATCATCCTGGGCCCAGTTCGCCTGCCGCGATTCCATGAAAGCCACACCTTCCGCCTGGCGGGCCTGCATTTCCATGACATGGGCCAAGGCATGCTGGGCCCAGCAATCGTCCGCATCGAGGTCGATGGCGTGGCGGCCGGCTTCCTCGGCAGCGCCATAGCTACCGCATTCCTCGAGGCCGAAGGCATGCATGCCATGGAGCAGCCCGAAGCCCGGATCATCGCGGGTCCAGAAGGGCAGTGCCCGCGCGACGCGACCGCGCAGGGTTTCGCGGTCGCCCTGGAAGAAGTCGCTGAGATGGCCTGCTTGCAGGGCGAGGAGGTCGCGCGGATGGTTCACCAGCAAGCGGTCGAGTGAGTCCTTGTAGCCGCCCCAATCGCCCGCGGCCCACAAGGAGAGGGCGCGAACGTGGCCGCGTTCCCGGTCGTTGCTGCGATTGCCGAGTTCGCCCAGCCGCGCCAGCGACTCATTGACAGCCGGCAGGACGCTACGCTCCCACATGGTCACCTGCACATGGGCGCGCAGGATATGGCCCATGACGAAGTCAGGCTCCAGCGCCAGGGCCTCGTCGATGATGGCAACGGGATCACCGCGGTAAACGTTGAGCGCATGCAGCGCCCGCTCAAATATCTCCAGTGACCCGGCATTCTGGGTCGAGATGGGTTCGCCGCGCAGATCCTTCATCGCACTACCCCTACCTGCCGGAAATGAGAATGATATCTCGCCGGCCATATCCCTCACTGGGCGACGGACCGCAGAACGATAGGAATCAAGGGACGGGGAGTCAAACTCCCTTGCTGGGCGCAGCGCAGAAATCGCCTCCTGATTGTGCGTGCGTCAGACGAGGAAGTCGAAGGCGGCATCGGTGAGGTCGGCCTTGGTGATGCCGGCCAGCAGCAGGGTCGAGGCGCTATCGCTGCTGGTGAGCAGCAGGCCAGCAGTCGTCTCCTGGGAATGGGCCATCAAATCCGCGTAACTGTCATGGTCTTCGTCGTGAAAATCACTGCTGATGATGATCATGTCGCCGTCGGTGGGGTTGAAATCCGTCACCACATCCAGGCCCTGGCTGAAATAGAAGCGGTCGGCGCCGGCATCGCCACGCAAATTGTCGTGGCCAAGATCGCCGTAGAGCTGATCGTCGCCGGTGCCACCAGCCAGGCTGTCATTGCCAAGACCGCCGCGCAGCAGGTCATAGCCACCATGGCCGTCAATGAGGTCGTCGCCACCACCGCCATAGACCAGATCATGGCCCTCGCCAAGCTGCAGGGTATCGCCGGCCACGGTGTTTTCGCGGTAGATGTTGAACGTTTCGAAATTGACGAAGGTGAGGCCGGTGCTGGAAAAGTTGCCGGCGGCGGTGAAGGTGACGGCATCGCTGCCATAGAAGCGGAGGGTCAGCACATCTTCGGAACCGCCACCGCCATCGACAGACCCCCGACCGCCGACCGCGACCTGGTCGACGCCGTCGCTGCCGATATAGGTGTCGAAATCGTCAAAGTCACCGGGGTTGAGGTCCGCGTAATTGTGGTGGCCGAAAAGCTGCACGACATCATCACCGCCCTGGGTGTTGATCCAGTTGCCTTCGCTACCGCCGACGATGTGGTCGTTGCCACGACCGGTCGTGACCGTAAGGTCCTCGAAATTGGCGAGGGTTGCGATGCCCGTGGCGATTCCGGCGCCAAGGTCGACATGAATGGCTGTCGTGGTGTTGGGGTCGTAGCGTAGTTCAACGGCGTCGCGGCCGTCGCCGCCATCCAGGCTGTCGCCCGCGCCGCCCTGGATGTATTCGTCGCCGGCAGCGCCGCGCAGGATGTCGGCGCCGCTGGTACCCATCAACCCATCGCTCCACTGGGTGCCGGTGACCTCGATGCGCTCGAATCCGGTGGCGCCCAGATTGTAGCCCGCTGGCGGATCGTAATCGCTGAGATAGCGGCTGGAGATGTTGCCGAGATTGTCGACATAGAGCGAGACGCCGTCGAACGGATCGCGCTCGTCGAACTCGATGATGAGCGTATCGAAGCCTGCGCCGCCATCGGCAAAGCCGCGGCTGTGGGTCAGGATCGTGTCGTTGCCGGTCATGCCCTTCAGCAAATCGTTGCCGCCGCCGCCATCGAGATAGTCGTTGCCGGCATCGCCGATGAGTTCATTGTCGATGAAGGTGGCGACGATATGATCATCCGCGGTGCTGCCGCGGATATTCTCGATCGAGACGAGCTGATCGCCCTCGGCATGGCCGCCTTGCTGCGTTGCGCGGTAGAGGTCGATGTCGACGGCGGTCGATCCGCGATAGTCGACGAAATCGCGGTTGCCGCCGCCATCGATATAATCTGCGCCGCGGCCGCCGGAGAAGGTGTTGCGGTTGACGTTGCCGGTCAGCCGGTCGTCGAAGTCGCTGCCGGTCAGGTTGTCGATGCCGAGCAGGATATCCCCTTGCGCGTCGCCGCCGATCTGGGCGCCGCTGCGGGTGAGGTCGACATCGACAGCGTCGGACGAGAATGCGTAGCTGGACCGGCTCTGTCCACCAAAGCCGCTGATGTGATCGGCACCGCCGCCGCCGCGGAAGAGGAAGTTGCCGTTGCGGCCGGAGAGATGGTCGTCGAACTCGGAGCCGATCACGCCTTCGATGCTGTAGAGCCGGTCACCCTGCGCCTGGCCGGCGGATTGGGTGGTGCTGGAGAGGTTCACTGTGACGCCAGCGTCGGAGGACTGGTAGACGGCTATGTCGAAACCGTCGCCGCCGAACAGCTGATCGCCGCCGAGCCCGCCCCACAGAATATCGTCCCCGGCGCCGCCATAAAGATGGTCGACATCGCGATCGCCGAAGATTGTGTCATTGCCGTCGGCGCCGTTGATGATATCGATCCACCAGGTGCCGTAGAGCGTGTCGTTGCCGGTAGTGCCGGTCTGATATTGTGGCATGACCTTCTCCCCTGCTGCGCGTGGTGATGCTGGGCAACCAGAATTCCAGGCACCTCAAAGTGGTCAAACACTTATCAGGTTGAGAGATTTCTGGATTTCTCACATCGTCCGCCCGTCGACGGCGGGTCTTGCCACGGATCGGGATGTGCGATCGCGTGGAAGTGTGAATGGGGTCGACGTGATGGCGCCAGCGTTTCCGCCCGTGTTCCTGGCCTGGGAATGGAGGTCAAGGCTGCGCGCTGAAATTATGAGATGGCGAGGATTTGCCGTGGCGAGTTGCCCGGAGTTGAAAAAATCTTTGCCCAAGCGAAAATGGCGCCCTGTTGCCAGGGCGCCGTTTCCGTCTTCAGGTCGTAACTGTTCAGCCGCTGATGCCGGGCATGAGCTTGTCTTCAGTCTCACGGCCCTTGGCGAGCTCGTCGAGGGGTGAGGTCGACGGCTTCCTCGAACTTCGACAGCGTCTCGTCGAGACACTTCTTGTCATGGGCCGATGAGATGAACCAGGGCTCGCGACTGTCGGGCTCGCACATGATGCCCATGTCGATGAGAATGCCGGCCATGGTGTCGTAGAAGGTGTAATCGGAGAGTTTCCAGTTGCGGTAGGTGGTCGGCGCCTCGGCGCTGAAGAAGAGGCCGGACATTGATTGGTGGCCGGTGAAGCTGTGCGGGATGCCGCGCTTCACGAGCACCTTGTGCATGCCGTCCTGCATCGACTGGCCATAGGTAGCGATGTCCTTGAGGGCGTCGGTGTCCTTGAGGATGGTCAGCGTGGCTTCTGCCGCGGCGAGGCTCATGGCCTGTGCGGTATAGGTGCCGCCGTGGGCGACACCCTTGCCGTATTTGCGCAGGATCTCTTCCTTGCCGCCGATGGCCGAAATGGGATATCCGTTCGCCATCGCCTTCGCCACGGTGAAGATATCGGCCTCAATGCCGTAGAGCTCCTGGGCGCCGCCCTTGGCGACGCGGAAGCCGGTCTTTACCTCATCGACGATCATCAGCACGTTGTACTTGGTGCAGAGCGCGCGGACGGCCTTGATGAATTCCGGCTTCGAGGGAATGCCGCAGCAATTGCCGAGGATGGGCTCGATCAGCACGGCGGCGATGGTGTCGTGGTTCTTCTTCAGCACGTCTTCGAGGCGCTGTGCGTCATTATACGGCACCTGCCAGAACAGCTGGCGGACGACGGCCGGAATGCCGAGGCCGTAGGGGATGACGTTCGGATCCTTGCTCTGGTCCTTCATGTCTTCCGGGTCGGCGGTCCACATGGTGGCGTCGAACAGGCCGTGATAGGACCCCTCGAACGTCACGTAATTGTCCTTGCCGGTATAGCCACGCGCCAGGCGCAAGGCGGCCATCACGGCTTCGGTGCCGGAGTTCGAGAAGCGGACCAGTTCAGCCGCCGGCATCATTTCCTTAATCAGCTTGGCGACGGTCACTTCCTTTTCCGTGCCGAGTGCAAAGACGGTGCCGACCGACTGCGCCTCGCGCGCGGCGGCGTCGACGACGTCATTGCAATGGCCAAGGATGGCCGGGCCGTAGCCGAGGCGGTAATCGATGTATTCGTTGCCGTCGAGATCCCAGAGGCGGGCGCCCTTGCCCTTTTTCACGAAGACCGTGTTGTCATCGCCCCAATAGCGGAAGTTGGAGCTGACACCGAGCGGCATATGCTTAATAGCCTCTTGGAAATGTGCGCGGCTCTTATCCATTTTGCGACGATCGGTTTTGATCGTGGTCATCTGAAAATCTCCATTGGTCTCAAAGTGATGCGGGGTTTCCCGCGCTCCGGTTGGGTAGTGGTAACGAGTCTGTTACCGTCCGGTCATTGAATGTTTGTATAAAAAATCTATCATGCGATTCAGAAAATGGCAATATCACTGAATGAACATTTAATGTTGCGAGTGCAGCAAAGTTAAAGATATCATGTAGTTATCCCGATTCCCGTAAGTGACAGCGAAAGGGTTAAAGCGTCCATGGCCAAGGCCGAAGCCGTTAAGGAAGTTCGCCGTAAGCAGTTGATAGATGCGACAATTCGCGCCATCGGCCGGGTCGGATACGCTAATGCGACGCTGACCCATGTGGCCAGTGAAGCCGGCCTGTCGCCGGGCATCGTCAATTTCTACTTCAAGTCCAAGGAACAGCTCCTGATTGCGACGCTGGAGCAGATCGCCGAGGAATATTCGGCTTTCTGGCAGGCGGCGATCAATAAGGGCAAGGTGGCGCCGGCCGCTGGCCTGGAAGCCATGATCGAGGCCGACTTTCATCCGACCGTGTGCAATGTGGAGAAGGTCTCGATCTGGTACGCGTTCTGGGCCGAAGCGCGTGGCAATCAGGCCTATCACGACGTGGTGCAGCGGCTGGAGCAGGACTACCTCGCCCAGACCGAAACGCTGTGCCAGCGCATCATCCAGGAAGGCGGCTATGAAGGCGTCAGCGCCGGCGACGTCGCGACTGGGTTGAACGCCATGATCGACGGCATGTGGTTCGACTGTTTGATGGAGCCCAAGACCTTCAACCGTGCCGAGGCGAAGCGCATCTGCCGGCAATACCTGGCCTCGGTCTTTCCGGCGCATTTTGCGGGTGGCGCCAAGAAGTCGAAGGGCGACAACGACAATGGTGTCGTCTTGGCGATCGATCAGGAAGTGCAGGGTCGCAATGCGCACCGTGCGCGCCTCGCGGCCGCCTTGCGGAAACGCATGGAGCCGGTGGGGCCTTTGCGCCGCGAGATATTGGCGGCGGCAGCCGGCATCTCGGTCAAGATTTTAGAGAGCTGGTTGGATGGCCGCGCCGAACCGACGTCGTGGCATATTGGCCGCCTGATTGTGGCCACCGATGCGCAGTTATGGATGGAGGTTTATGGCCCGATCCACGACGAGGCGCAGCGCCTGTTCGAAGCGCGGCTCGCCAATGCGCAGGAGCATGCGTTGCGGGAACGCGCGGTCCTCGCCACACTGGCCAGCAAATCAGAATAGTTCCATGCCGCATAAACTTGATCGCCTGTTGCGGCCGAAGAGCGTGGCGCTCGTGGGCGCCAGTCCGAAAGAGGGCTCGGTCGGCCGTGGCATGATCACGTCGACGGGCATGGCGGGCACACCGTCGAAGATCTATTTCGTCAATCCCGGCTATGACGAGATCGACGGGCAGAAATGCTACAAGTCGCTCGCCGATCTGCCGGAGGTTGTCGACATGGCGGTGCTGGGCATCGCCAATGCGCGCCTGGAAGCGGCGCTCGATGAGCTCATCGCCTGTGGCATCGGTGCCGCCACGATCTTTGCCAGCGGCTATCTGGAACATGACACTGAACCAAAACTGACCGAGCGCATTGCCCGGAAGGCGAAGGCTGCAGGGATCGCCATCTGCGGCGGCAATTGCATGGGCTTCTATCACCTGGATTTCGGCCTGCGCGTCTGCGGCTTTCCGCCGCCGGACTGGATCCGCAAAGGCAATGTCGCCTTCATCACCCATTCCGGGTCGGCCTTCTCGGCGCTGTGCCATACGGATCGGCGCTTCTGTTTCAGCCTCGCCGTTTCCGCGGGCCAGGAGCTGGAGACCGACATGGCCGCCTATCTTGATTTCGCGCTCGACATTCCGGCGACCAAAGTCGTCGGCCTGTTTCTGGAGACAGTGCGCGATCCACAAGCTTTCAAGGCAGCGCTGGCCAAGGCGCGCGCCAAGGGCATTCCGGTCGTGGCCCTGAAGGTCGGTCGCACGGCGGAGAGTGCGGCGTTGGCCGTGTCGCATTCAGGTGCGGTTGCCGGCAATCACGCCGCCTACCGCGCTCTCTTCGATCATTACGGCGTCATCGAAGTCGGCAACATGGACGAGTTGGTGAACGCGCTGCATCTCTTCTCATCCGAGCGCAAGCTGGCGCCGGGCGGGCTGGCGACGATGCATGATTCCGGCGGCTTCCGGGAACTGGTGCTCGACCTCGGCATCGAAAGCGGGGTGCCATTCGCCAAGATCAACGAGGCCACGCGGCAGAAGCTTTCAACCAGGCTGGACTACGGGCTGGAGCCGATCAACCCGCTGGATGCCTGGGGCACCGGCAATGATTGGGCGGGCATATTCGAAGACTGCCTCC
Source organism: Rhodospirillaceae bacterium (assembly GCA_016712715.1). Lineage (NCBI taxonomy): Bacteria > Pseudomonadati > Pseudomonadota > Alphaproteobacteria > Rhodospirillales > Rhodospirillaceae > Rhodospirillaceae bacterium. The sequence continues at coordinate 673,584 of JADJQM010000001.1, read as the reverse complement.
AGGCCCTGGTCGATGACCCGGACACGGCCTTGGCAACACTCTGTGTCGAAGCTCGTGATGGCTATTACTTGAGTGCCGGCTATGCCGACATCCTGCGGAAGGTCGCCGTCAGGACGACGAAACCGGTCTTCTACACCACCAATGTCGCCAGCAATGCCAATCTCGAGGTCATCACGCGGCTGGCGCATGACGGGGTGCCGGTCCTGTCCGGTGTCCAGTCGATGCTGAATGTGGTCAAGAAGGCGATGGCGGAACGCGACCGTGCCGCGATGGGGGTTGACCGGGCGGTAGCCGCACCAGCGGGCCTGCGCAGCAAATGGGCGGCGCGGCTGGCGTCGGGCAGTCTGTCGGAAGCAGACGCGCTCGACCTGCTGGCCGATTACGGTGTGCCGGTGATCGCTCATTCTCATGCCGACAGTCTGGAAAGCGCGGTGCAGGCGGCGGAGAAAATCGGCTACCCTGTCGTTATGAAGACCGCCGAGCCAGGCATCCTGCACAAATCTGATGTGGGTGGCGTGAAACTCGGGATCAAGGATGCGGCGGCACTTGAGGCCGCCTATGCGGACCTCAGGGCACGGCTGGGTACCCGTGTGCTGCTGATGCCTATGGCGGGGAAGGGGATCGAGATCTCGTTCGGCATGACGCAGGATGCTCAGTTCGGCCCGGTCGTCATGGTAGGCGCCGGTGGCGTGCTGATTGAGATGATGCCCGATCGCCGCTTCGTGCTGCCGCCCTTCGGGACGATCGAGGCGCGGCGACAGATCGACCAGCTCTCGTTGCGCCCGCTGCTGGATGGCAAGCGCGGTGCCGAGCCCGCCGATGTCGACAAGCTGGCGAGGGCCTTCGCGGCCTTTTCGGTGATGGTGAGTGATCTTGACGGCCTTATCGGCGAGATCGACGTGAACCCGCTGATTGTCAATCAAGACGGTACCGTCGCCGTCGATGCGTTGATCGTCGCCGCATCGCGACAATAGGCCGATCATCCCGTCCAAATCTTCTGCACCCTGCCTGGAATTGACATCAGTCCGATATACGACAGACTGTGGCGGCTAAGGACTGAGGACATGCAGATCATCCTGGATTGGCTAAATCAACCGCTCTTCAGCGCGCTCGGTGGGACGCTCTCGGTTGTCGAGGTGTTTGGCTTTGCGACCGGCCTCCTTGCGGTGTGGCTGACGGCTTGCCGCAATATCTGGAACTTCCCGATCGGCATCGCCAATGGCGCCTTGCTTTTTGCGCTGTTCTTTGATGCGCGCCTTTTCGCGGACGCCGCGCTGCAGATCCTGTTTATCATTCTCGGTCTGGCCGGGTGGTGGTTCTGGTTGACCGGCGGCGTCAGTAAACGCAAGACGATCCGGGCATCTTCTCCCATCGAACATCTGTGGACGGTGCTGTCGGTGGTGATACTGGTTGGCGTGCTCTATGCCATCCTGACTTGGCTCAAAGGGAGCATCCCCATCTTCGATGCGTTGATCACCGCGCTCAGCATCGTTGCGCAATGGCTGCTCAACCGGAAGATCCTCGAGACCTGGCTGTTGTGGATCGCGACGGACATCATCTCGATACCGGTTTATCTCTACAAGGAACTCTATCTGATAGCTCTCCTCTATATGGTATTTCTGGTTCTAGCCTGTCGCGGCTATCAGCTGTGGCGGCGCGAGATGCTGTTTGGCCAAGCTCACAAAGTGCCGCGCGCGGCCCTGGCGGCGGAGTAGCCAGGATATGCTTTTTCGGCACGGGTTGGTGATCGGGAAATTCTATCCACCCCATGCCGGGCACGAATACCTGATCCGGACGGCGGCGACACTCTCGAACCAGGTGACGGTTGTCGTGATGGCCGCGGATCACGAGACATTGCCGCTTTCGTACCGTGTCAGGTTCCTGCGAGAGACCTTCGCCTCATGGCCGCAGGTGGCGGTGAGCGGTATCGTCGACAACCTGCCGGTCGATTACGAGGATGATGCGATCTGGGGCGCACAGGTAGCGCTTATGCGCGAGGGAATTGCCTTGGCGGATTCCGACGTTGGCCGTGCGATGGTCGCGGTTGATGCCGTCTTTACCTCCGAGGATTACGGGACAGAGCTTGCCCGTCGCTTTGGTGCCGTGGCGGTCTGTCTTGATCGCGATCGCGTCCTCTATCCTGTCTCGGGGAGTGCCGTGCGTCGTGATCCGGCAGCGAATTGGGATTTCCTGGCGCCGGCCGTGCGGGCCTACTTCACGCGGCGCGTCGTTTTGCTCGGGGCGGAATCGACGGGCACGACAACCCTCGCCCGCGCCTTGCAGGATGCTTATCGGCAGCGCGGCGGTGTCTGGGCGCGCACACGGCTGGTGCCCGAATATGGGCGCGAATACTCGATCAATCTGCTGGCGGCGGCGCGCGGCGTGGCGATTGCAAGAGGAGCGCCGGAGCCGCGACCGGAAGATCTGACCTGGCACTCGCCGCAGTTCCATCATGTCGCCCAGGTGCAGACTGAGTGGGAGGAGGCGGCAGCCCGCGACGGCGGGCCACTGCTACTCTGCGATACCGATGCGCTGGCAACCTGCCTCTGGCATGAGCGCTATGTCGGCGCCGCCGATGCCGAATTGGAGGCGTTTGCGACGACCTTGCCGCCACGGGCCCTGTACTTGCTGACCGATATTGCCGGGGTGCCCTTCGTTGACGACGGATTGCGCGATGGCGCCCATGTCCGGGAAGGCATGCATCACCGGTTCATCGAGCGCCTCGCGGTCCAGGCGACACCCTGGGCGCTGGTGAGCGGCGATGCCGATACCCGTATTTCCCGGGCCGTCGATCTCATTGACGCTCTGTTGCGGGGTGGCTGAGGCGTGACCTCGCCCGGCCCGCTGGCCGGACCGGGCGAGGGTGGCGAATTTACGCCGCTTCGCGGTTGAGCGGCTGGCACATGCAATGGACGCCGCCACCGGCCCAGGTGAACATGGTCATGTCCGGGTCGTAGACGGTGAAGCCATTGGCTCGAAGCTTGGCGTTCAGATCCTTGGCGCCGAGTGTCGAGAGGATGCGGTCCTTGCCGAGGGCGACGACATTGCAGCCGAGCGCCATCGTTTCCTTGAAGGTCGCCGGGATGATTTCGATTTTCTTGGCTTTCAGGAAATCGATGACATCGTCCTCGGTCGTCTCGAGGCAGACGGCGGCGACATGCTCGTTCAACATGCAGACCATCAGATCGATATGGACGTAGAACTGGTCGATGGGCGCGAACTTGATCTCCCAGCCTTCGTCGACCATCCATTCGGAAATCTGGCGGGCCGAGACTTCTTCCGAGCGATGGTCGGTGTAGCCGATGAGGGCGGTCTTGTCGGCGATGATGTTGAAATCGCCGCCTTCGAAATTGCCCGAGCTCACCATGTCGTAAACCGGGATGTCGTTCTCAAGGTAGAAGCGCAGGCACGAAGCGTACTCGCCGCGGCGGCGCGGATTGGCCATCTGGCAGATGACGGCGCCGTAGGGCGTCATGAAGGAGGAGTCACGCGCATAGACCTGGTAGGGGTTATGCTCGTCCAAGGGCAGGAAGTGGCAGTTGACGCCGGCATCCTCATAGGCGTTGACCATCTCGCGGTGCTGGCGCATCGCAACCTGCTTGTCGAACTTGTAGCCCTTGCGCATGGTGTCGCGCACGAGTGACGACCATTGAGCATTTTCCAGGCCCATCCAGCGGAAGCCCTCGGCCGGCCCCAGCAGCACGTCCTTGAGGGCGCCGGATTCCGAGGCGAGGTTCCATTTCTTCATGAGCGGCGTGCCGCCGCCGATGACTCGGCCGCGAAGGGGTGTTTGGGCGCTGGTCATGGTTTCATTCCCTGCTGGTGGTGATTGGATATGGGACCTTACCAGCCGGATGCGGGATCATCCCAGGGAGTAATAGGGGGCTCTTGGTCGACTTTAGCTCACAGCCTCGTCGCCGGGCATGCTGGAGAGGGCGATTTCAGCCTCCAGCCATTCGGCAAAGGCCCGGGCGCCAGGCGACACCAAGGCGGGCAGGACGATGAAATAGGCACCGAGATGCTCGATCGATTGGCGGAATGGCCGCAGAAGATGGCCGCGGGCCAGATCCTCGCCGGCGGTGATCTGGTCGGCCAGACACAGGCCGAGCCCTTGCCTCGCCGCCGCCAGCAGCAGGTTGAAGTCCTGGAAATAGATGGCCCTCGGTAGTTCCCCGGGCGGGACGCCGGCACGGTCCAGCCAGCGGCGCCAGTTGGCGCCGTCGGGGTCATCGAGCAGCAGGGTGTGGTGTCGCAGATCGGCCGGGCTGGCGAGGCCGGGATCGGCCGACATGAGAACGGGACTGCAGACCTGGAAGGAGCCCACATGGGAGAGGAGGCGGGCGGTACCGTCCTTCCAGACGGGCTCGCCATAGCGGACGGCCAGGTCGAGGTCTTCGCCCAGGATATCGTCGGCCTTGGCCTCGTAGCTGGCATTGGCGGAATGGACCTCGAGCTTCAGGCCGGGGACGAGGTCGATGAATCGGGCGAGGCGGGGGATCAGCCATTTCTCGGCAAAGGCGGACGGGACCGAGACGCGCAGTTCCCCGGCGATCGATTCTCCGTCCAGCCGGGCGATGGCATAGCCCAATTGATCGAAGGCGATAGTGGCGGCCTTGAGCAGCTTCAGCCCCTGATCGGTCAGGGCAAGGCGATTGCCGAGGCGCTGGAACAGGCTGAAGCCGAGCTGGTCCTCGAGGTTGACGATCTGCTTCGAGACGGCGCCATGAGTCACCCCCAGCTCGTCCGCGGCCTTCCCCATATGGAGATGCCGGGCGGCAGCCTCGAAGGTCCGCAGGGCGTTCAGGGGTGGAAGATGGCGTTTCTGCAATGTCTTGGCTGCTTCCTTGGGATCGATGTCCGGATAGTTCCCGGAAAGTGCCAGCCTGTCCAGTTGCCAGCCGCTCCAGCGATCGGGCGGTAAATATTCCCCGAGCAAGGGCGGATCGGCACAAAGCCCGGTAAACAGGGGCTTTGTGAGGGGCATCACAGCGAAATGACTAGTCCCGTCTGGGACTTTCAATCTGCCGGTGCTAGATTGTTGTCACCGCCGCGGACGGGCGACGGAGGTCTTCATTCATGGGAGCTTCAATATGAATATGCGTAGCCTGATCGCCGCCGCCGCGGCGCTGATGATTTCTGCTGTCCCGGCCTTTTCGGCATCGGGCGTCAATGTCGGTTCGCTGAGCTGCAACGTGGCCGGCGGGATGGGTTTCATCTTCGGGTCGTCGAAGACGATGTCCTGCGTCTTCACCCGCGCCGACGGTTCGGCCGAAGTCTATAACGGCGAGATCAACAAATACGGTGTCGATATCGGCTTCACCAAGGAAGCCCATATGATCTGGGTCGTGTTCGCGCCGGGCAATGTCGCCCCGGGTGCGCTCGCCGGCCAGTATGGCGGTGCCACGGCGGATGTCGCGGCCGGCCTCGGCCTCGGTGCCAATGTGCTGGTGGGTGGGGGCAACAGCCAGATCGCCCTGCAGCCGGTGAGCGTCACTGGCAGCGTCGGCGTCAATGTGGCCGCCGGCGTGGCGCAGATCGAACTGCGCCCCGGTATCTAAATCGCCAGCCGATAAACCGACGATGCAAAGGGCCGCGACCCAGTCGCGGCCCTTTTTGTATGACTATTCTTGATCAGCCACGTTCAGATGTGACGGGGCGCACGCGGTTTTAGGGATCTCTTAGGTTTTCTGGCGGGCGCAGCCGGGCTATTGAGGCGCCGATGCGAGACCGGGGCCAACTTGGGTTGTCCGGACCGCGATTCCAAAGAAACCTGAGGAGTGATTTGTCATGAAAGTCGGTTTTGCCGTCACCAGCGCGACGCTGTTGCTTGCCATCGGCATGGTCCCTGCCAAGGCGGAGGATCAGGTGGCGCGGGGCGCCTATCTGGCGAACATCATGGATTGCGGCGGCTGCCACAATACGGGCGCCTTCACGCCGAAGCCGAATCTGGAAACGCCGCTCGCAGGCTCGGATATCGGCTTCGAGATACCGGGGATGGGCGTGTTCTATCCGCCCAATTTGACGCCTGACAAGAAGACCGGTCTCGGCGAATGGACCGACGCGCAGATCATCGCCGCCTTCACGACCGGCGTGCGCCCGGGCGGCCGGATCCTGGCGCCGGCCATGCCGTGGATGTCCTATGGCCATATCACAAAGGAAGATGCCGCGGACCTGGTAGCCTATCTGCGGACGCTGCCGGCGGTGGATCACCAGGTGCCGGGGCCCTTCGGCGCGGGAGAGAAAGTGACGGCGCCGTATATGAGCGTGGTGATGCCGAAGTAGTTCACAGAAAGGCGCCCCTCACCCCAGCCCCTCTCCCCGGAGGGGCGAGGGGCTTTGGCGTGAATTCGGTCGAAACTCCCTCGCCCCACGATAGTGGGGAGAGGGTTGGGGTGAGGGGCCCTTTGGTTACGTCCGGTACTTCACACCCGGCAGTACGCACAGCATTTCATAGAGCAGGTTGGCTGCCAGCAAGGCCGTGTTGCCGGTGGGATCATAGGGCGGAGAGACTTCGACCAGGTCGCAGCCGACAAGGTCGAGGCCGCGGCAGCCGCGAATGATCTCGATGCCCTGGATGGTGGTGAGACCGCCGATCTCCGGCGTGCCAGTGCCCGGCGCGGAAGAGGGATCGAGGCCGTCGATGTCGAAGGACAGATAGACCGGGCCCTTGCCCAACTGTTCGCGGATCTCGGCCATCAGCGGCGTCAATGACTTGTACCAGCATTCCTCGGCCTGCACGACGCGGAAGCCCTGGGCGCGCGGCCAGTCAAAATCTTCCGCCGCATAACCGGTCGCGCGCAGGCCGATCTGCGCCACGCGCTTGCCGTCGAGCAGGCCTTCCTCCACCGCGCGGCGAAACGGCGTGCCATGAGCGATCGGTTCGCCGAACATGGAATTGTTGACGTCGGCATGGGCGTCGATATGGACCATGCCGACGGGGCCGTATTTCTTCTTCAGCGCGCGCAGGATGGGCAGCGCGATGGTGTGATCGCCGCCCATGGTGAGCGGCACACAGTTGTGGCTGAGGATGTCGTCATAGGCGGCTTCGATGATGCCCATGCTCTTTTGCAGGTTGAACGTGTTGATGGCGACGTCGCCGATATCGGCCACGCTGAGGCTGTCGAAGGGGGCAGCGCGCGTCGCCATGTTGTAGGGGCGGATGAGGCAGGATTCGGCGCGAATTTGGCGCGGGCCGAAGCGGGCGCCGGCGCGGTTCGAGGTGCCGATGTCGAAGGGGACGCCCACGAAGGCAGCGTCGAGCCCGGCAGCACTTTCCTTGGTGGGCAGGCGCATCATGGTGGCATGGCCACCGAAGCGGGGCATCTGGTTGCCGCCCAGCGGTTGGTGGAAGACTTTGTCTTGCGGAACCTTGTTCATGATCTGCCTCGCTGTTTTTGTATCTGACGAAACGCCACCCAGGCAGGCGAAACGCCGTATTGCGGTGGTTTAAGCTTGCGGAACGGGTCACCCGATCTCGTTTCAACTATGCCGTCAAGAGCTTGCTTGACCGCGTCTCAACCGGACTTTACCTCTTGCAGGAATGGACCGGCACAAAAAAGCGAAACGTGCCGCAATAACAAGCAAATGTCGGGGTTTGGAATGCACTATTCTCAGCTGACCACGCGCGTCGCCGGAGAAGGGGCTGCGGCCTGGGATCTTCATGTCGAGGCGTTGACGCAGAAGCGCGCCGGGCGCGACGTCATCATCCTCTCTATCGGCGACCCGGATCTCGACACACCGTCGGTGATCACCGAGGAAGCGGTGCGCTTGCTGCGCAGCGGCGATACGCATTACGCCGACATCCTGGGATTGCCGCGCGCCCGCCAGGCGGTTGCTGCACAGCATTCCCGCGTCACCGGCCAGAAGGTTGGGATCGACAATGTCGCCATCATGTCGGGGGCGCAGAGCGGCCTGTTCGCCGCCGCGATGACCATCCTCGATCCGGGCGACGAGGTGATCGTGCTCGAACCCATGTATGTCACCTACGAGGCGACCATCCAGGCGAGTGGCGCCGCCTTGGTGCGCGTGCCGCTGAAGGCCGCCAACAATTTCCGTCTCGATCTTGCTGATCTTGTGCGCGCGGTCACGCCGAAAACGCGGGCCATCTTCTTTGCGACACCCAGCAATCCCACCGGTGTCGCGCTCAACCGCGTGGAGCTTGAGGGGATTGCCGACCTTGCCCGGCAGCATGATCTTTGGGTCGTGGCCGACGAGGTCTACAGCACGCTGGTGTTCGATGGGGAGCATATCAGCATCTGCGGCCTGCCCAGCATGGCGGAGCGGACCGTCACGGTGAACAGCCTGTCGAAATCCCATGCCATGACCGGCTGGCGTTTCGGCTGGGTGGTGGGGCCTTCGGATTTCATCGTCCATGTCGGCAATCTGGGTCTCGCCAATCTTTATGGCCTGCCGCCCTTCATCCAGAACGCCTCCGCCATGGCGCTGGAGCGGGAGATTCCCGAGGTCGAGGAGATGCGCGCCATCTATCGGCGTCGCCGCGACATGGCGATGGCAGCACTCAGCCAGTTGCCTGGCGTGATCTGCCGCAGCCCCGCCGCCGGCATGTTCATGCTGGCCGATGTGCGCGGGACCGGGATGAGCGGCAGCGATTTTTCCTGGGCCCTGTTCCGGGAGACCGGCGTCGCCACGCTGGACGCGACCGCGTTCGGACCGAGTGCCGAGGGTCACCTGCGTATCTCCTTCGCCGTCGATGAGAAGAGCCTCGCTGAAGCTTGCCGCCGCATCGCGACCTTCACGCGTGGGTTGGTGGGGAAGGTGGCTTAGGCCTAGCGGTCAAACTCGCCGAGGAAATCCTGGATGATCACCCGCATGCGGTCCTGGCCGAAGCTGGGATAGTGGCCGCCATGGACGGTGCGCACCGGCAAGCACAGCAGGCGCTTCATGCTGGCGACATATTGCTGCATCTCGACCGCATTGTCGGCATCATAGGCAAGCTCGCCGTCATAGATGACGTCGCCGGCGAACAAGGTCTCCGTGGCCCGTTCATAGAGGGCGATCGAGCCATCCGAGTGGCCCGGAAGGTGGAACACCTCGAACGACCGGTCGCCGGTATCGACTCTGCTGCCTTCCTCAAGAAAGGTCTGGGCCGGCGCGGGTTTCACTTCATATTTCAGCGCGTGCCAATCGCCTGGGGGAAGGGCGGTAAAGATGGAATCGTCGGCGACATAATAATCAGCCGCGGTATTGCCGCGGGTTGGATGGGCGAGAATGTCGGCTTCCGCCGGATGGACCGCGCGGTCGGCGAATTCGTGATGGGTGCCGATATGGTCGAAATGGGTGTGGGATGCCACGGCCAGAATGGGGCGGCCCGTCAGGGTCGCTACCTGTTCACGGAGACTGACGACGCCCATGCCGGAATCGATGAGCAGGTCCCGGTCACGGCCGCGCACATGCCAGATGTTGCAGCGGTAGTATTCCTTGATGAAGGGCTCAAAGATCCAGGCGATGCCGTCGCTCATGGCGCGGGTGGCGTACCAGCTTTCCGGCGTTGCGATCTTCATGTCAGGCGCGCTTTCGTTGCGATGGGGCATCGGATGCAAGGCCGCTGCACAGCAATGTTACCTGATCACGCAGCTTGGCATGAAGTGCCGTCTTGGGCATCGCATCGCGGGCGACGAACTGCATGAAGAGGCCGTTGACGACGGTAAAGAGCGCGCTACCGGTGATGGCCGGATCAATATCGGCGCGCATCTTGCCCTTGGCCTGGAGGGCCGTCACCAGTTCGCCCACCTGTTCGGCAAGCAGGCGGTCATTCTCGAAATAGCCGGTGCCGAAGGGTGAATCCGCCTGTGTCACGGCGGTCGCCATGGCGTTGCGCCACAGTTCCTTGGTGAGATGCACCAGGGAGTGGTCGACATAGATCGCAAGCAATCCATAAAGTGCCGAGGCCGCGTCGCCGCTGACGCTGGCGATATAGCGCTTGCCCTTGGCGCGCACCTGTTCGCCGTCGAGCGCCACCAGGGCCATCAGCAGATCGCCCTTGGAAGAAAAGTAGTTATAGACCGTGCCGGTACCAACCTCGGCCAGGGCGGCAATGGCCTCGACCGAGGTATCGGCGAAGCCGTCCTTGCGGAACAATTGGCTGGCGGCCGCGAGGATGTCGCGGCGGCGGCCGGCTTTCTGTCTTTCGCGGAGACCGGTCATGGGGGCACAAGGAATCCTGACGGAATATGAATTGACTTTATTTTGGAGTTCATTCACCTTTTTGGCAACAAGAAAACAAGAGGCCTCTTTCAGGGAGACAGATGATGATCAGTTCGATGGGTCGACACATGATTTCGCGCCGCCGTGCCTTGCAGGCGGGCGGTGCTGCGTTGGCGTCCTTGTCCTTCATGCCGAAGGGCGCACGCGCTGCGGATGAACTCAACCTGTTGGTCTGGTGCGACCATACGGGTCCGGGCCTGCTGGATCCCTTTGCCGAAAAGCATGGCATCAAGATCAACACCAAGGAATACGATCTGCCGGGTGTTGCCTACAGCATCCTGGAGCAGTCGCAGCCCGGTGACTGGGATGTATTCGTGGCCGATACCGGCGACATCATGAGTGCCGTCTCGAAGGGATATCTCGGCGAATTGCCGGATGCCGACATGCCCTGGGCCGATATCTTTCCGGATCTGAAGCAGCCGGATTCCCATTACAAGGACGGCAAGCTCTATGCCGTGCCGGAGAAGTTCGGCTACAACACGATCGCCTTCAACAACACCAAGGTCACCCAGGAAGAGGCGTCGCACGCCGCGGTGATGTGGGACCCGAAATTCGCCGGGCGCATCGCAATTTATGATTATTACATCCCGACCATGGAAATGGTGGCGATCGGTCTCGGCATCAAGCCGCATGAGATCACCAAGATGCATCTGCCGGCCATCAAGGAAAAGCTGGTCGAGATGAAAAAGCTGTCCTCTCTGGTGGGCGATGTGCCGACCACGCAGAACGCCCTGGTGACGGGTGCCGCCGATATCATTGTCGGTGGCGGCGAGTTCGCCGTGGCGGGCTTGATGGCCGAAAAGCCGGAGCTGGATTGGGTGCTGCCCAATGAGGGCGGCGTGCGCTGGTCGCAGTCGATCGCCATCTTCGCGGATTCCACGAAGAAGGATCTCGCCACCGAGTTCGTCAAATACATCGTCTCACCGGAAGGCCAGGGCGGCTTGCGACGGCGGATTGCTATTGGGCGATGCCCGCCAATTCGAAGGCCAATCTCGACGACGCGCAGAAAAAGCGCCTGCGCTGGGACCAGCAGCCGGCGTTCATCGCGAAATCCTATCCTTATTTCTTCGGTGATGCGGAATTGGATGCGGCGATGCAGGAAGTGTGGACGGAAGTCCTCGGTGCCTAAACTGAAAATCGGTGGGTTGAAGAGCTGGGGCCATGCCCCGGCTCTTGCCTGGACGGTGATCTTCTTCGTATTGCCGCTCATCGCCATGCTGGTGATGAGTTTCTCGGCGCGTATCGAGGGCAAGATCGAGCTCACCTGGACGCTGGATAACTACCGGGCGTTTCTGACGCGGGCCGACGGCACCTTTGTCGGCGCGTTGTGGAACTCGATCGAGGTGACGGTCCTCACTACCATCATCTCGGTACTGGTGGCCTATCCGCTGGCCTATATCCTAGCCTATCGCATTCCGAAGAACTGGCAGCGTTTTGCGCTGGTGCTGACCGTGCTGCCGTTCTGGACCTCCTATGTGGTGCGGTCCTATAGCTGGCTGCTGGTCCTGTCGGAGAACGGCATCATCAACCAGTTCCTGCTTTGGTCGGGCATCCTCGATACGCCGGTCGGCATGGGTAACAGCCGCTTTGCGACCGTGCTGGGCTTCGTGCATTTCTTTGCGATGCTGCTGACCCTCACCATCTACGCCAACCTCGTCCAGATCAAGGACAGCTACCGCAAGGCCGCCAACGATCTCGGCGCCAATGGCTGGCAGGCCTTCTGGTACATCACGCTGCCGCTGAGCATACCGGGTGTGGCGGTCGGCGCGTTCCTCACCTTCGTGCTGGCTATTGGCGATTACATCACGCCGCAGATATTGGGCGGCGCCAAGGAGATGCTGCTGCCCCAGGCGGTCATGCTGCAGATCGGGCGGCAGGCGGATTTCCCCTTGGCGTCCGCCTTGTCGATGATCCTGATGCTGGTGATCACGGCGGCCTTCCTGCTCTTTGCCAAGCGGCTGAAGATGGAGCGGGTATAGCATGACCGCGCTTTATCGCTGGGCACCTTGGGTCTATCTGGCGCTGGCGCTGCTGTTCATCTTCCTGCCGGTGCTCGTGCTGGTCCAATTCTCGTTCCAGGGCGGCATGGCGCCGGTCCCGCCCTTCGACGGACCAAGCCTCAAATGGTGGGCCAAGGTGCTGGCCAATCGGAAGATCACGGACGGGCTTTGGAACTCGCTGCTGGTTGGACTGGGGTCAGCCTTCGTCGCCACTGTGCTGGGATTCCTCGCGGCCTATGCGATGGCGCGTCGGCAACGGCGCTTGAACGGCTTCTATCAATTGCTGCTGATGGCGCCGATCACGGTTTCTTACCTCATCATCGGCATGGGGCTGCAGATCACCTTCAACTATCTGGGCCTTGGCAAGTCGCTGTGGGCGATCGGCATCGGCCATGTGGTGATCAATCTGCCGTTGACCTTCGCCATCCTCTATTCGCAGCTCGGAGAACACCAGGCCAATATTGAACGGGCGGCCTATGATCTGGGTGCGGGCGATTGGCGCGTGGTGCTGGAGATCACGGTGCCGATGTTGTGGCCGAGCCTGCTCGCCGCCTTCTTCATCGCGGCGACCTTGTCCTGGGACGAATTCGTCATCGCCTTCCTGATGAGCCGCTTTGACGTCACCCTGCCGGTGGTGATCTGGAGCATGCTCAGATCCGGCCTGTCGCCGGAGCTCAATGCGACCGGTACCCTGGTCTTCATCATCTCCATTCTAGCCGTCGGCGTGGTCGAGTTCCTGCTGTGGCGTTCGAGGAAACAGCATGCCTGATAGGGTTGAATTACGCGGCGTGAGCAAGGTCTATGAGGGCGTCACCGTCGTCGAGACGCTGGACCTGACCATCGCCGCCGGTGAGTTCGTGGTGCTGCTGGGGCCATCGGGCAGCGGCAAGACCACGCTCCTCAACATGATCGGCGGCTTTGCCAGCCCCAGTGCGGGCCAGGTGTTGATCGATGGCGAGGATGTGACCGACCTGCCGCCGGCCAAGCGCCCGACCGCGACGGTATTCCAGGATTACGCCCTGTTCCCGCATATGAGCTTGGCGGCCAATGTGGCGTTCGGGCTCCGTATGCGCAAAGTGCCGAAGGCAGAGCGCCTCGCCAACGCCGCCGAGATGTTGCGCCTGGTGGGGCTGGAGGGGTTCGGCAATCGCGGCATCCATCAACTATCGGGCGGGCAGCGGCAGCGTGTGGCCTTGGCGCGCGCCATGGCGGTCGAACCCAAGGTGCTGCTGCTGGATGAGCCTTTAGGCGCACTCGACCTCGCCCTCCGACGGCAGATGCAGGAGGAGCTGGTGCGGCTGCAGCGGCGCCTCGGCGCCACCTTCGTGCATGTGACCCACGACCAGGAGGAGGCGATGTCGATTGCCGACCGGATCGTGGTTGTGAACAAGGGCCGCATCGAGGATATGGGACCCCCGGACCGGGTCTACTTGAAGCCCGCCAGCCTGTTCGCCGCCAAGTTCATGGGCGAAAGCAATGTGCTGGGCGGCCGCGTGGTGGAATCTCAGGGCGGCGAGGTCAAGGTCGAGACCGCGCTAGGGGCAATCACTGTGCCGGGTGACAATGCGGCCGGCAGCGCCGTCCACCGCTTTGCGGCCTGAGCAGCTTCTGCTCTCACCCCATCCTGACGGCGTCAGCGTGGGTCGCGGCCGGGTCGAGGAACTCTCTTTCCAGGGAACCCATTGCCGCTGCCATTGCCGGGTCGCGGGGCAGGACCTGATCCTCAGGGCGCCGGTATCGGCGGGCTTGACCGCAGGGCAGGAAGTGAGCCTTTATGCAGCGCGCACCGATGTGGTGCTGTTGCAGCGGTAGGTAAAATGCTCACGGGAATCAATGAGTTCGGTCGGTTGAAGCGGTTGGCGATGCGCCGGCCGGAGGATGCCTTTGTCGATGACGCCAAGATCGACAAGGAATGGAAGAACCTCAACTACCATACCCGACCGGATCTGAAGAAGGCCGTGGCGGAGCATCAGCGCTTTGCGGAGATCATCAAATCCGTGGGCGCTGAGATTCCATCTGCCGGGCCGACAAGAAACTCACCATGGACAGCCTCTATGTCCGCGACGCGGCGGCGATCTGCCCCAAGGGCGTCATTCTTGCCAATATGGGCAAGAAGCAGCGCGAGGGTGAACCCGCGATTCATGGCCATTTCCTGGAGGAAGCCGATATCCCGGTGCTGGGCGCCATTTCCGGCCAGGGGCGGCTGGAAGGTGGCGATCTCATCTGGCTGGATGAAAAGACCGTTGCCATCGGCCGGACCTATCGCACCAATGATGCCGGCATCCGCCAGTTCAAGCATCTGATCGGTCCCGACGTGCATGTCGAAGTTGCGGTGATGCCACATTACAAAGGGCCGACCGACGTCTTCCACCTGATGTCGGTAATCTCGCCCTTGGATGACAAATTGCACCTGGTTTATTCGCCCTTGATGCCGATCCCGTTCCGCGAATGGTTGCTGGCGCGTGGCGATGAGATCATCGAGGTGCCGGACAGCGAATTTGCCAGCATGGGCTGCAATGTCCTGGCCATCGCTCCCAGCGAAGTCGTCATGGTGAAGGGCAATCCGGAGACCAAGGCGCGCATGGAAGCGTCCGGGGTCAAAGTCCATGTCATCGACGCCGACGCCATTTCGGTACCGGGCGAGGGTGGCCCCACCTGCCTGACCCGGCCGCTGGAGCGTCATTAACCTAGCCACCGGCTCGGAAATGAGTATTCCGGGCCGGTTGGATGAGAAAATGACGCCATCGCGACATTGACGGCGGCGCGAAATCGACAAAAATCGGTCGCCGGCAGGCAGATGGAACGCCTGAATCGGACCTAGTCTCAGCCATCGCATCTGGGAGGGCCCCGGCGGGGCCACCTCAGGTGCCAGTCAAACGTCTTGATCCATAGGGGAATCTGTATGTCCAAGAAGGTCGGCAGCGATATCGAAATCGCGCGCGAAGCCAAATGAAGCCGATCCGCGAGGTCGCGGCGAAACTGGGATCAAGGAAGAACATCTATTTCCCTTCGGCCATACCAAGGATAAGATCCCGATGGATTCGACCAAGACGCTGAAATGTCAGAAGGACGGCAAGCTGATCCTGGTGACCGCGATCAACCCGACCCCGGCCGGCGAAGGCAAGACGACCACCACCGTCGGTCTTGGTGACGGCCTCAATCGCATCGGCAAGAAGGCGATCATCTGCCTGCGCGAGCCCTCGCTCGGGCCATGCTTTGGCGTGAAGGGTGGCGCTGCCGGTGGCGGCTATGCCCAGGTCGTGCCGATGGAAGACATCAACCTGCATTTCACCGGCGATTTCCACGCCATCGGTTCGGCACACAATCTGCTCTCGGCCCTTATCGACAACCATATCTATTGGGGCAATGAGCTGGGCCTGACAGCCGCCGCGTCACCTGGCGCCGCGTCATGGACATGAACGACCGTGCGCTGCGCCAGATCAACAATTCACTGGGCGGCATCTCCAACGGCTTCCCGCGCGAAGACGGGTTCGACATCACCGTGGCCTCCGAAGTCATGGCGATCTTCTGCCTCTCCACAGATTTGGCCGATCTCACCAAGCGCCTCGGCAACATCATCGTGGGATACACCCGCGACAAGAAGCCGATCTATGCCCGCGACCTCAAGGCCGACGGCGCCATGACCGTGCTGCTGAAGGATGCGATCGCGCCGAACATCGTGCAGACGCTGGAGAACAACCCGGCCTTCATTCATGGCGGCCCGTTCGCCAACATCGCACATGGCTGCAACTCGGTGATCGCCACGACGACGGCGCTGAAGCTTGCCGACTATGTCGTCACGGAAGCCGGCTTCGGCGCCGACCTCGGCGCCGAGAAGTTCTTCGACATCAAATGCCGCAAGGCCGGTCTGAAGCCCGCTGCAGCCGTCATCGTCGCCACCATCCGTGCGTTGAAGATGCATGGCGGCGTTGCTAGCGAAGACCCTGGCAAGGAAAACATCGCCGCAGTGAAGAAGGGCGGCGAGAACCTCGCCCGCCATATCGAGAACGTGGAAGAAGTTCGGCGTGCCGGCCGTGGTCGCCATCAACCGTTTCAGCGCCGATACCGATGCCGAAATGGATGCGGTTCGCCAGCTCTGCGCCGAACTGGGCTCGGAAGCGATCGAGTGCAACCATTGGTCCTCGGGTTCCGCGGGTATCGAGGATCTTGCCAATGCCGTGGTGAAGCTCACCGATGGCCCCAGCAACTTCAAGCCACTCTATCCCGACGAGATGTCGTTGTGGGACAAGACCCGAACGATCGCACAGTCCCTCTATGGTGCCCAGGGCATCATCGCCGACAAGGCGGTGCGCGATCGCTTTGCCGAATATGAGAAGGCCGGCTTCGGCCATTACCCGATCTGCATGGCGAAGACGCAGTACAGCTTCTCGACCGATCCGAACCTCAAAGGCGCGCCGTCGAACCATGTCGTGCCGATCCGCGAGATCCGGCTCTCGGCCGGTGCCGAGTTCATCGTCGTCGTCTGCGGCGAGATCATGACCATGCCAGGCCTGCCGCGCGTGCCATCGGCCAACCATATTCGCCTCAACGACAAGGGCGAGGTCGAGGGCTTGTTCTAGTCCCCGGGTATCAGCCCAAGGTAGTGCCGGCTCTGTGAGCCGGCTTTTCTTTGACCTCGTTATCTTGCGGCACCGCCACCGCTACCTCCACCTCCGGAACCGCCGCCCCCTTCGCCGCCGCGGCGCTCCCAGCCGTTGTTGTTTCGCATGAGTTGGCTGACAGGGTTGGGGTTCACGATGTCCGGTGGTCCCGGCATGTCGTCGTCGAACAGACCGACATCGCCAGATTTCAGATCGTCGCCGTCATCACCATCGCCCTTGCTCTTGCTGCCTTTCTTCATCTGTCGCTTGAGCTGGTCGGTCGGGCTGCCATTGCCGGGCGTGAAGCCGCCACCACTGCCGTTGCCGCCGGCATCTTCGTAGCCGACGTCGGACGGGTTGTGATAGGGATCGACAAGATTGCCATTGCGCAGTAGAACATGACCCAGCGGTGTGCCGGCAAGCTTGGTCCTGCGTTCGATCTCCGCACCGTGCTTCTTCATGAGGTCGGCGAGGTGGTCAAAGTTCTCCTCGCTCCCGCTGCCTTCGACAGGATTCGGGTTGTCGAAACCCACGGCAATGTAGTGGATGGTCTCGCCATCCTCGATCACGAAGATGAGCCTGTGGCCCTCATCGTCAGACCAGAACTCGACCCAGTCGCCGTCATCGTCGAAGTAATCGACATTGTCGAGGTGCCAGTCGGCACGTGCCGGATGAAGCGTGATCATCACGTCGCGCTAGTGCCGCGGCGCCGGCCAGCAGAAGACTGAGTCTCGCATGACACAGCCCTCAATCACGGAGGGCCCGAATGGACCCTCATCTGGAGAGTGTGGCGCGAGGGAGGGGGTGAGGGTTCGGCGTGGCTGGGCCGGAATGTGACGCCGCGCACATGGCTGAGAAGCGTCGTTACCGGTTCGTCGCGACCGATGTCCCTGGTGTGGGTTTTGTGTTCCCTAGCGGCCGGCGCGGCGGTCGGTAGCGATTCCATAGGGCAGGGTGCCACGACGGCGATTCTCGGACACCATGGCGCGGTAGGGCAGTTGCGGCTCGGGCATGCTGCCTTGAGCCGGATGCAGGTCGCTGAGGCAGATCTCCTCCACGCAATCGTCGAGCGCCTTGCGCCAATCGGGCTGATCCAGTTGGAACAGGGCCTTGGCGCGGCTGCAATCCAGTTCGGTGCGGCGGGCCGGGGCGCCGGTGATGCCAAACCGATTTGGTGTGATGGGGACGAGTTCCGGCGAGGCCTGGAACGGTGTCGCCTGGCGCAAGGCGTGTGCTGCGAATTCGAACCAGGTCGCCGACGGCTTGCCGCAGAAATGCAGGATCGTGCCGCCGTCGACTTCGCCGTTCATCAGGCCGAGGCCGACGCGTCGCAAGGCGGCGCAGAGTTCGCGCACGGGGGTTGGTCCGGCGATATGGTCAGGGGGGACATGGACCCGGCCACCGCGCTTGCCCAGGGACAGCATGGTCTTCAGCATATTGTGGCCCTTGGCGCCGAACAGCCAACCGGTACGCAGTATGGCGAAATCCCGACAATGGGCTGTGACCTCTGCCTCGCCCGCTGCCTGGGCCGGGCCAAAGACGCTGACCGCGTCCGGCCGGTCGGTCTCAGAGATAGAGGCCTACCTTGTCGCCGGCGAAGACCTGGTCAGACGACAGATGGAGGAGCGGTATGCCTATCGCGCCGGTCACTTCGGCAAGATCTGCGACCGACCAATGATTGCGCGCCTGGGTCAGGGTGCGGTGGTTTTCAGCGCTGTCGGGTGAGGCATAGCCGATGGTGTTGATGACCAGGGCGGGCGCAAGCGCTGTGAGGTTGTGGCGCACCGGTCGATGTCGAGTAGGCCGAGTTCGATGCCGCTGAGGCTGCGGACCTGGTAGCCCGCGGGCCAGAGCATCTCTTCCAGTTCCTTGGCGAGGACCGCATTGCGGCCGCAGATCATGATAAGTTTGCTGTCTTGCATCGAACCGCTCCTTGGGCTCGCGATCCGGGGATCGTTGCGAGACCGGGTGACTCGTCATCAGCAAGATAGCACCAGCGCTCTTTTGCGGAAAGGCGCGCACAGAAATATTACAGCATAATCAATGGGATAAAGATAAAATTTAATCAAAATCCCAGGTGCCTTGCGGCGTTGGTGGCAACCCACAAAAAAAGGCCGCCGGTACATGACCGGCGGCCTTTCTTGGTCTTTGGCCTCAATCAGGGATTGGGCGCGCGCGCACCGATGCAGGCGGCGTCATAGTCGTTCCAGCGCAACTCGACATGGCGCCAGTAATCATTGGTCGGGGCCGAACCGCCGGCTTCGGCGAGGTCGGGATAGTCGCCGCCCAGGAGTGCAGCAACTTCGCCGTCGACAGCGATGGTCGGGCTGTTCTTGTAGACTTCGGCGGCCGTTGCCGTCTTGGCGCCGGCCAGCGTCGCCATCGCGGTTTCCGCCGAGCCGCAGAGGCCCGAAACCTGCTGATGCAGTTCGTATTGCGGCTCCACCGCGCAAGCCGTCAGCGCGAGGGCGCCCAGAACGGGCAACAAAATCTTCATCATGCGAACTACCCCTTTTAAGTGATGTCTTGTGCCGGGCAACAACCAACGCACAGCCGCGCGAGCCCCCGATTCCGGCAGAACCCTTCAAAGCAGATCAAATCATAATAAGAGGTTAACCGCAAGAGTTGAGGTGGCTGTCCCGGCGCGGGATTTTGTCCACAAACAACCCCTGCTAAGTGCTGATTCCTCTCAGAAAACGAGGTGCTTAGCCTGTTGCACCTGGGGCAGGTCCTGGACCTGTTTCAGCAAGCCCGGCGACATTGCCCCGTCGATCTCGACGAGGGCAATGGCGTCCTTCCCCGGGGCGGATCGCCCCAGGGCAAAGGTGGCGATGTTAATGCCGTTGTCACCCAGCAGGGTCCCCAGGCGGCCAATAAAGCCCGGCTTGTCGTCATTGGTGACATAGAGCATATGCGGCCCCACTCGGCATCGATCTTGATGCCCTTGATCTCAACCACGCGCGGCCGTTGGTAGGCAAAGAGGGTCCCGGCGATCGAGCGCGACCAGCGCTCCGATTCCACGGTGAGGCGGATGAGGGTGTGATAATCGCCCTCGCGCTCATGCTTGATCTCGGTGAGGTCGATGTTGCGCTCCTTGGCCACCAGCGGCGCATTGACCATGTTGACGCTGTCGGAGAGGAGGGGCTTAAGGAGGCCCTGCAGCATCAATGCGGTGAGCGGTCGCGTGTTGAGGGCTGCAACCTGGCCTTCATATTCCACGGTGACCTTCATGATGCCCGTCTCGGTCGCTTGCCCCGCAAAGGCGCCGAGCTGGTCGGCGAGCTTCATATAAGGCCGCAGGCGCGGCGCTTCCTCGACCGTCACTGAGGCCATGTTAAGAGCGTTGGTGACGGCGCCGTGCAACAGGAAGTCCGACATCTGCTCGGCAACCTGGATGGCGACATTGAGCTGTGCCTCGGTCGAGGAGGCGCCGAGATGGGGTGTGCAGACGACATTGGGGTGGCCGAACAGGATGTTCTCGGTCGCTGGCTCCGTCGGAAACACGTCGAGCGCTGCGCCGGCAACATGGCCACTGTCGAGGGCTGCCTTCAGATCCTCCTCGACGATCAAGCCACCGCGTGCGCAGTTGATGATGCGGACACCCGGCTTGCATTTGGCGAGCGCTGCCTTGTCGATGAGGTTGCGCGTCTGGTCGGTGAGCGGCGTATGCAGGCTGATGAAATCGGCGCGAGCGAGGAGCGTGTCGAGGTCGACCTTCTCGACGCCGAGATCGACGGCACGTTCCGGCGACAGGAAGGGATCGTAGGCAATGACCTTCATCTTGAGGCCCTGCGCACGGTCGGCGACGATGGAGCCGATATTGCCACAGCCCACCAACCCCAAGGTCTTGGCATAGAGCTCGACGCCGACGAAGCGCGACTTCTCCCACTTGCCAAGATGCGTCGAACTGTTGGCTTCGGGAATCTGGCGGGCCAGCGCCATCATCATGCCGACGGAATGCTCGGCAGTTGTGATGTTGTTACCGAACGGCGTGTTCATCACACAGATGCCGCGGGCGGTCGCGGCCTTCACGTCAATATTGTCGACACCGATACCGGCCCGGCCGATGACTTTGAGTTTCGTCGCGGCGGCAAGCACTTCCGGTGTCACCTTGCTGGCGGAGCGCAAGGCGAGGCCGTCAAACTCACCGATCATGGCGGCAAGTTCCTTCGGCTTCATGCCGGATTTTTCGACAACCTCGATGCCGCGTTCCTTGAAGATCTGGACAGCGGCGGGGGACAGTTCATCAGAGATAAGAACCTTGGGCATGATCAGGCTTCCTTGGCGATATTCGTCGCATTCAGTTTGACACCGGCATAGGCCCAATCGAGCCAGGGCAGCAGCGCCTTGATGTCGTCGCCTTCCACCGTGGCGCCGCACCAGATGCGCAGGCCCGGCGGCGCGTCACGATAGGCGCCGATGTCGAGGCCAACGCCTTCCTTGTCGAGCAGCGAGACGATGTCCTTGGTGATCGCCTGCTGCCGGTCGGCATCAAGGCCCGTGAACCACGGATCCTTGATGGCGAGGCAGACACTGGTGCAGGAGCGCGTCGCCGGATCCTTGGCAAGAAAACTTGCCCAGTCTGACTTTGCCACCCAATCGGCGATCAGCGTGGCGTTGCCTTCGCTGCGGGCGATGAGGCCTTTCAAGCCGCCAACTGAGTCCGCCCAGCCCAAGGCATCGATCTGGTCCTCGACACAGAGCATGGAGGGCGTGTTGATCGTCTCGCCCTTGAAGATGCCTTCGATGAGCTTCCCGCCCTTGGCGAGGCGAAAGATTTTCGGCATTGGCCAAGCTGGTGTGTGCGATTGCAGGCGGGCCACGGCACGGGGCGATAGGGCAATCATGCCGTGGCCGCCTTCGCCGCCTAGGACCTTCTGCCAGGACCAGGTGACGACATCGAGCTTGTTCCAGGGAAGGTCCATGGCGAACACGGCGGAGGTCGCATCGCAGATGGTGAGGCCGGTGCGGTCATCGGCGATCCAATCGGCATGCGGGATGCGCACGCCTGACGTGGTGCCGTTCCAGGCAAAGACGATGTCATCGGCCGGATCGATGGCGCGGAGATCCGGCAGGATGCCGTAATCGGCACGCCGCAATTTCGTCGGCAGATGCAACTCGTTGATGATGTCGCTGGCCCATTCCTCGCTGAAGCTCTCGAAAGCCAGCACGGTGATCGGCTGGGGCCCGAGCAACGACCAGAGCGCCATCTCGACAGCGCCGGTGTCGGAAGCTGGCACGATGCCTAGGCGATAATCCGCCGGGATGCCGAGCAGGCGGCGCGATTGCGTGATCACCTCGGCCAGGCGGTCCTTGCCGGGCTTCGAGCGATGCGAACGGCCCAGGGTGGAAACCTTGGGGTCATCGGTATGGAGGAGGGTGGGGGTCCAACCCGGGCGCTTGGCGCAGGGTCCGGAAGAGAAAAGCGGCCGAATCGGCCGCTGGAGCGGTCTCGTCATATCGTTCCTCCCAGAACGAAGCGCTCCGTTGGGGGAGCGTGGCCCGCCGCCGATATGACGGATGCAGCGCGTCATGTCAAGCGCGGAACAAAAAGCGTCGCTTACTGAACGATTGGCCAGCACGGCAAACCGCGGCGTTTCGACCTTTGCCTTTCCGGAGCGCCTGCCGTAATTTCCGCGCCGATGGTTCTTGGAGTCTCGGTGCGAAAGCGTCGGGTCCGAGATTAATAGGGAACGCGGTGCGATACCGCGGCTGCCCCCGCAACTGTGAGCGGTGAGTTGCCAGCCGACAACGCCACTGGGACGTCAAACGTCCCGGGAAGGCCGGATGGGAACGATGAACCGCAAGCCAGGAGACCTGCCATCACTTGTTGAAACTCACGCGACCGGGCGGCGGGCCCGGCAGAGGTAGAACATGACTCCTGTTTCCAACTCCGCTTTGGATGCCGTTCAACTCAACGCGTCATTGCGCGCGCTTGACACGGAAGTTAACGAGCCCGTTCAACTGAAACTGCTGGCCTGGGTGATGGGCCTGCCGAATGGGATCGATCCCGCGATGGCGGCACGGCTCGTGATGTTTCAGCAGGTCGCCGACCCAGCGGAAAAGATCTCCGCACCCCTGATGAAGTTGGTGGAAACAGTCGCACAGTATCCCCGCGAGCGCCTGGCGCAACTCGTGAATGGACGGCGACGCGCAACAATCAATTGATGCTCTCCTCGCTCCTGGCGACGTTGCCCTCAAACCAGTTTTCGGGGCGCTTGAGATTGCCAGAATCGAGTTCCATCAGAGTCCACTCATGAGGAGCCGGGCTGCCGCCTGGGACCACTTCTGCCCCAAATCGCTCAAAGAAGCGGACACTTTCAGGAGTGGCGCGAATTTGGATCTGGGATATCTGCTCGGTATGCATCATGGCCGCCATTGCAACGAGCAGGCTGGACCCGAGGCGCTGATTGCGAAGTTCGGGTGGAACGTAGATAGCTTCGAGTGACGGCTTGCCATCGATCGCGATCACAAAGAACGCGCATGGATCGCCGTCGAATCGCCCGGACACCAATCAAACTCTGCGCGCTGTGTTCCACGCCGTCTACGGCGTCGATCAGTAGCCTCTTATCCTCTGGATAAAGCTGGATGAGATCGTGGATGAAGGCGAACAGTTCATCGACCCCGTCCTTGGTCGTGACGGCAGATATCGTGAATTCAAGTTCACTCATGTCGTATCCCTTTTGAGACTATTTCATCTGTAAAGATACCGTAAAAATAGTATATCGCACAGAAAAAAATGACGCAGATCTCTCTGCGCCATCTTTCGTTGGTCCTGTTCTGGTCGCTCGATCAGGCAAGCTTGGCCGCGATCTTGGCCACATGCTCGCCCTGGAAGCGGGCCATGCCGAGTTCCTGCTCGCTGGGCTGGCGGCTGCCGTCGCCGCCGGCGATGGTGGTGGCGCCGTAGGGCGAGCCGCCCTTGATTTCATCGAGGCCCATCTGCGCTGCGCAGGAATAGGGCAGGCCGACAATCACGAAACCATGGTGCAACAAGGTAGTGTGGAACGATGTGATGGTGGTTTCCTGGCCGCCATGCTGAGTCGCCGACGAGGCGAACACACTACCGACCTTGCCGATCAGGGCGCCCTTGGCCCACAGGCCGCCGGTCTGGTCGAGGAAGCTGCGCATCTGGGACGCCATGTTGCCGAAGCGGGTCGGTGTGCCGAAGATGATGGCGTCGTAATCGGCCAGTTCGTCGACCGTGGCGATCGGCGCCTTCTGGTCGAGCTTGAAATGACCGGCCTTGGCAACTTCTTCGGGGACCAATTCAGGGACGCGCTTGATCGTGACGGTGGTACCGGCGACCTTGCGAGCGCCTTCGGCGACGGCTCCCGCCATCGTCTCGATATGGCCGTAAGTTGAATAATAGAGGACGAGAACCTTGGTCATGAGAGCCTCACAGGGAGATTGGGGGGAGTCGGGGCGATTTGTTTGTCCTGGCTATGTTGTGCCTAGGCTACCCTGGATACAATAAGCCCGTCTGTGATAAGATCGTTCACTATTGGATGACAATGGTGAGGCTCATGGATCAGCTGAACGCGATGCGGACCTTCCGTCGGGTGGTGGAACAGGGCAGTTTCACCGCGGCTGCGCGCGGGCTCAACCTATCCAAGGCGGCCGTTTCCAAGCAGGTGGGCGAACTTGAAGCGCATCTCGGCGCCACCCTCATTCATCGCACCACGCGCCGCCTCTCGGTGACCGAAGTGGGCAACGCGTATTTCGAACGCGCCGTGCGCCTGCTGGATGAATTCGAGGCAGCGGAAGCGGAGGTGCGGCATCTACAGGCGGAGCCTACGGGCTCGTTGAAGCTGAGTGTGCCCAATGCGTTCAGCGTGACGCAACTGGCGGCGACGCTGAACGACCTTGCATCACGCTATCCGAAGCTGCGCCTTTCCATCGAAGCCAGCGATCGCTTCGTCGATCTCATTGAAGAAGGCTATGACGCCGCCATTCGGATTCGGACCGAGTTGCCGGATTCAAGTCTCATCGCGCGCCGCCTATGCACCATCCCGCGCTATGTCTGCGCTGCGCCGAAGTACATCAAAAAGTATGGCGAGCCGAAAAGACCGGAAGATCTGAAGCAGCACAACTGCATCATCTACACGCAGTCGCCGGCGCCATTCGACTGGGGCTTCCGCACGCCACAGGGCCGCAAGACAGTGCGCGTATCCGGCACCTTTCAGAGCAATCACGGCATGCTGCTCATGGAGCCGCTGCTGGCAGGCCGGGGCATCGCCATGCTGCCGATCTTCACGATCGAGGAACCATTGGCCAAGGGAAAGGTGAAGAGGTTGCTGGCGGATTTTCCGACCGATGCGGTCTCGCTGCACGTGGTGTATCCGCAGAACCGGCATCTGTCGCCAAAGGTGCGAATTTTCGTGGATCTGATGGTTGAGCATTTTGCAGACAAGGAAAACTGGACGCAAGCGGAGTAATGCTCGCCGGCACAGCGGCGCATGTCAGGTAGCGGACAGAATCGTGTCAAGTGAGAGACAGGTGGTCTCGCTAAGAAGGGCGGGCTTCAACTTTCACCTGGAGACTTAATTATGCGTTTCGAAAAATCCCTGATTGCGACCAGCGTTCTTGCCGCACTTGTTTCATTTGGCGGCGGTTCCGCCCTGGCCGCTGACAGCTGCGAAGCTCAGGCCAAGGCGCTGTCACCGACCATCGCTGCCGTGACCGATGCCGCCACCAAGGAAAAGGCCAACAAGTTGCAGGAGAAGGCCATCGACGAAGCGACCACCGAAGCCGATGAAGAGGAATGCCTAGATTACCTGAAGGATCTCAAGGAAGTTCTCGGGGTCAAGTAACCACCGCACTTGGACGATCACCACCCGCCATCTATGCCACGCTGGACGGGCCAGCGGGAAACTGCAACTGTTCCCGCTGGACCCTCGTGAAGGATTCGACGTTCATGAAGAGGCGCTTGCTTGGTGCGGTGATGATCGTCGGCGTGGCTGTTGCCTCGGGGCTGTTCCTTGCTTCCGCGCCCAGGCATATCGACAGTGCCAGCTTGCCGCCACATGTCGGCGATGTGGCGAATGGTGAAGTACTTTATCACATCGGCGGTTGCATCGCATGCCACCACCCCGCCAAGGAAAGTGGCGCCGACATGGCCCTGCCATCAGGCGGAGCCGCCTTTGTCACCCCAATCGGTACGCTCTATCCGCCGAATCTGACGCCTGATACGGAGACCGGTCTTGGTGGTTGGTCAGATGCGGCTTTCATCGATGCTGTCCGGCATGGCGTGTCGCCGCGCGGTGACCACTACATCCCGGCCTTCCCCTATGTTTCCTATGGTCGCATGAAGGTCGAAGATATCCTTGATATCAGGGCCTATCTCAAGACGCTGCCGGCGATTTCTTCTGTGGCCAAGCCTGCTGAGATACCTTTCCCCTGGCTGGTGCGACGTGGCCTTGGCCTGTGGAAGCGGCTAGCCGTTCTGCCACCACTCACTGACGATCCGGGTCAATCCGCCAGCTGGAATCGCGGCGCCTATCTCGTCAACGGACCCGGCCATTGCGCCGAATGCCATACGCCACGGAACCTCGCCATGGTGATGGACGTGGACCAGGCGTTGGCCGGCGGGCCACATCCCGAGGGGCGTGGCAAGGTGCCGAGCTTGCGCGATCTTATCGGGCGTCAGAAATACAAGGATGTCGATGAGTTGGCGACGGCGCTGAAGGAGGGTGAGGAAGGCTACTTCGAGGACCTTGCCAGCGGCGGCATGGCCGAGGTGCAGCAGAATATTGCCCGGCTGCCGGATACCGATGTTCATGCCATCGCCGAATATCTCGGCAGCCTGAAATAGAAAACGGCAGCCCGGCCTGGTTCCGGACTGCCGCTAAAAATCCACCGGCAGATCAGTTCTTCTTTTCGCGATATTCCTTGTGGCAGGCACCGCAGGTGCCCCCGACCTTGTCGAACTGAGCCCCGACAGTCGCGATATCGCCACCACCGGCGGCCGATGCCAGCATGGTGGCCGCATCTTCCAGGGCCTTTGCCTTGGCCGTGAAGTCGTCCCAGTTTTGCCAGATCGTGGCTTTCGCCTCGTCATCGGCAGCGTCGGAGCCTTCAGGGAAGAGGCTAGGAATCTTGGCCGCGATCTCGGCGATCTTCTGGGCCGGCGCGGCGGCATCGCCTGCAGGCCCACCGGCTCCGATGAGGTCCTTGATGGCCTTCATATTCTTGCCGAGTTCCTTCATCGCATCTTCGCGCGGGGTTTCGGCCGCAACGCTGGCGACCACACCGCCCAAGGTCACGACCATGGCAGCTGCCCCGATGAGTAGTTTCACACGATTCATTTGGCTTTTCCCTCCGATTTCAGGGTGATGGCTAGGTTACTCCCACCTGAGTATGCTCATGAATCCTGTCCGGCAGCAGACTGAAGCCAATCGATCACGGAGTTGTGAAGTGATGGGTTTTTTATGGCCAGAGCGGATATTGTCATCAAACCGTCATTTTTTCCGTTGGACTTCCTTGTCTAGGATCGCCGCGACGACGGTTGGGGATCATGAAGAATCAAGAGATTGAACTCAAGTTGGCGCTGCCTGGCGGGGCGGCGGTTCGGCCTGCTGCGTTGCGCAAGCTCCTGGCCGCACCGACGCGCGCCACGGCGAAGCGGATGGAGACTTCCTATTTCGATACGGCGGATTGCTGGCTGAAGAACCATGGGATGGCACTGCGCGTGCGGCGCATCGGAGACCAGCGAATTCAGACACTGAAGGCGCCTGGTTCAATGCTGGATGGTTTGCAGTCCTTTGCCGAATTCGAAGCACCAATAGAGGGCAACCGACCGCGCCTCGCCGCCATCAGTGATGCAAAGCTGCGACGGCGTCTCGATCGTGCCGGCGTCATGACTCGGTTGCGACCCGTTTTTACCACCCGCTTCGACCGCAATGCATGGCTGATCAGGCGTGGAGAAAGCCAGATCGAGGTGGCGCTTGATGTCGGTTCGATCGGCAGCAAAGCCACCGAGATACCAATCGCCGAAATCGAGTTGGAGCTGAAGGCTGGGAACCCGGTCGACTTGTTCCATCTTGCCGAAGGTCTGGTTGAAGATTTACCCGCCAGACTTGGCCTCGCGACCAAGGCGGCGCGCGGCTACGCGCTGGCTCTCCACGAGAAGCCGGTGCCGGAGCGCGCCGGGCCGCTCGATCTGACCGGCAAGGTCACGGCCGGTGACGCTTTCAGTGCCATTGTGCGCAATTGCCTGGCGCAGTTGCGCGCCAATGAGGCCGCCATCCTGGAGAGCGAGGATGATGAGGCGATCCATCAATTCAGGGTCGCCATCCGCCGCTTCCGAGCTGCCATCGGGGCCTTTCGTGAGCTTATCGATGATGGCGCCCATGCGGCGATGTCGATCGATCTGCGCTGGTTGCAGCGCCAGTTCGGCCCTGCCCGAGACCTGGATGTCCTGATTGCCGAAACATTGATGCCCATGGCTGAGCGCATGCGCGACCAGGCCGTCATCCGTGAGCTGCTGGAGATTGCGCGTCGCGCCCGCGCGGAGGCACGCCGGCAGGCGCATCTGGCCCTCGAGAATCCGCGCTACGCCGTGATGCTTCTGCACATCTATCGGCAATTGCTGACCGACGACTGGCGTGGAAGAGGGGCTGTTGCGCAATTCGGTCTCAATCAGTCGGCCAGGACGTTTGCCAACAGATGGTTGAACCGGTCGCACAAACGGTTGGTGCGCCTGGGGGGCGAGCATGCCGCTCTCTCGGAAACCGAACTGCACCGGCTCCGCCTGCTGGGAAAGAAGATGCGTTACGGCGCCCAGGCCTTTGCCTCGCTTTACGACAGCAAGCGGACCGACAAGTACCTGGCCCATCTCTCAGCCATACAGGACCATCTGGGGTCGTTAAACGATGCTGTCGTCGGGCGGCACCTTCTCACCAATCTGACCAAGGGACTTTCCGATGCCCCAGGCTGGGGCAGTGCCGAAAGCAACCTGCTGCATGGCATTGTGCTCGGATGGCAATCGCACCGGATCAGTGGTGATCTTGGCGGCTTCCAGATGACCTGGGAAGGATTTCGAGCTCAGCGCAAGTTCTGGGGCAAGGCAAACGGCGTGGGCTAGGTGCTACTCCTGCCCCGGGATCATTCCTTGGCCAGATCCCGTGGCGTCATGAACTGGCGCAGGGAGCCCTGTTCCCCGTCGAGATCCCGCCAGGTAGAGATATCAAAGTCGATCACAGCGATGGCGCCGGTCGGAAAATTTTCCTTCATCCGCTCAAGAGCGCGCTTGTCGCCCTGGCCGGCGAGCCAATGAGCAAGGCTCCCCATACCGGGATTGTGGCCAATCACCATCAGCGTGTCGACCTTGTCCTTTTCCTTGACCTTGGCCAGCACCGTCAGAATCTCTCGCGGGAGGGCCATGTAGAGCCCTTCCAGCCCTTTGATGGGCACGTCCGGCGGCAGGCTTGGGCGCAGCAGTGCCAGCGTCTCGCTCACCCGCGTCGCCGTGGAACAAAGAATGAGGTCGGGTTTCAGCTTCTGGGCCTTCAGCCATTGTCCCATCGCGGGCGCGGTTTCTCGCCCACGGTCCGACAAGGGGCGGTTGTGGTCGGAAATCTGTCCGGCATCCCAGGCCGATTTGGCGTGGCGCATAAGTATCAGTGTCTTCATTCTGTCATCAAATTGAAGTAATTGATTTATAAGGAATACCCACCACCAATCGAGTGCTCTATACTGTAAGGGAGGTGGCCATCTTTAGCCAGCACCGGCTCAAATCCTCTGGGTTTCTGCCACAGCGTGCCGGATGGACATGGGTTGTAGAGCACGATCGGACAAGTACAGGAATCTGCCCGTGGACGATGCACAATTGATCGAACCGAAATACCAGCCGGATGCCTTGAACCGTTTCATCAACCGCGAACTGTCGTGGCTTGCCTTCAACGAGCGGGTCCTGGAAGAGACCGGCAACAAGACCCATCCGCTGCTGGAACGGGTCCGCTTCTTGTCGATTTCAGCCAACAACCTCGATGAATTCTACATGGTGCGCGTTGCCGGCCTGCGCGGCCAGGAACGGGCCAATGTCAATGTCATCTCGGCCGATGGGCTGACGCCGGTACAGCAGCTTGCCGCGATCAATCAACGCTCCGGTGAGCTCATGCGCGCCCAGCAGGAGCATTGGCGCAATCTGCGAGAGGATTTGCGCGAGAACGGTATTTCCGTAGTGGAGCCGTCGGAAGTCACCGGCGCCGAAAAGGAATGGCTCGACAACTATTTCATGGACCAGGTGTTCCCGGTGTTGACGCCCATGGCAGTCGACCCGGCGCATCCGTTTCCGTTCATTCCCAATCTCGGTTTCTCGATCGTGCTGGAACTGCGCCAGCTGAGCGACGGCAAGGCGATGCGGGCGCTCATCATGCTGCCGAGCCTGCTGCCGCGCTTCATCCGGTTGCCGGGCAAAGACCCGTATAATGTCCGTTACCTCACCCTGGAATCCGTGGTCGGTCTTTATCTCGACCGTTTGTTTCCAGGTTTTGAGGTGATCGGAAAGGTCTACTTCCGACTCATTCGGGACAGCGAGATCGAGATCCTCGAGGAAGCAGAGGACCTCGTGCGCCACTATGAGACAGCGCTGAAGCGCCGACGTCGCGGCCTCGTCATCCGGCTCAAGGTCAATGCCGAGATGCCGGAGGATCTGCTCTCCTTTGTCATCGATGAACTCGACGTGGATCGCGAGGACGTGTTCGTTCTGGATGGACTTCTTGGCCTTGGTGCCACATCGCAGTTGATCGGCGATCGACCGGACCTCAAATTCCAACCGTTCAATCCGCGATTCCCGGAACGGATCCGCGAAATGGGCGGCGACTGTTTCGCCGCCATTCGCGCCAAGGACATCGTTGTTCACCATCCCTATGAGAGCTTTGATGTGGTGGTGCAGTTCATTTTGCAGGCGGCGCGCGACCCCAATGTCGTCGCCATCAAGCAGACGCTCTATCGCACCAGCGATGACAGTCCGATCGTCAAGGCGCTGATCGAAGCCGCGGAAGCGGGAAAGTCCGTGACGGCGCTGGTCGAGTTGAAGGCACGTTTTGACGAGGCCGCGAATATCCGCTGGGCGCGCGATCTGGAGCGCGCCGGCGTGCAGGTAGTCTATGGTTTCGTTGCCCTGAAGACCCACGCCAAGGTGTCGATGGTGATGCGCCGTGAAGGCGGCAATCTCAAGACCTATGTCCATTTCGGGACGGGCAATTATCATCCGGTGACCGCCAAGATATACACCGATCTCAGCTATTTCAGCTGCGAACCCGGCCTGTGCCACGACGCCGCCAAGCTGTTCAACTTCATGACGGGATATGCGCGACCGCAATCAACCGAGAAAGTTGCCTTTGCCCCGACCACTTTGCGCGCGACCCTGCTGAAGCTGATCGATGATGAAATTGAACACGTCAAGGCGGGGCGTGCCGGCGCCATCTGGGTCAAGCTGAACTCGCTGGTTGATAGCGGGCTCATCGACGCGCTCTACCGCGCCAGCCAGGCCGGCGTGAAGATCATGCTGATCATTCGGGGTGTCTGTTGCCTGCGCCCGGGAGTCAAAGGCCTGTCGGAGAATATTCGCGTCAAGAGTATCATCGGCCGTTTCCTCGAGCACTCCCGCGTCGTGTGCTTCGCCAACGGCCATCCGCTGCCGTCGCCCGAGGCCAAGGTGTTCATCTCCTCGGCCGACTGGATGCCGCGCAACATGGATCGCCGGCTTGAAATCATGGTGCCGATCGAGAATGCGACCGTCCACCAGCAGGTCCTTGATCAGATCATGATGGCGAATCTGAAGGATAATCTGCAAAGCTGGGAGCTCGACTCTGATGGTATTTACCATCGCCTGTCGCCGGCCGAGGGTGTCGTCGGTTTCAGCGCGCACACCTACTTCATGACCAATCCGAGCCTGTCCGGTCGCGGATCGGCACTGAAGAAGCAGAAGAAGATCTCGAAACTGGATTTGCCGAAGGCGTAATAGTGACAGCATCTCTTCGCAAAGCCGCCGCCACCGCCCGGGCGACCAAATCCGGGCGTGTGGCGGTGATCGATATTGGCTCGAACTCACTCCGTCTCGTGGTTTTCGACAAAAGATCGCGTTGTCCGGTACCGGTGTTCAATGAGAAGGCGCAACCCGGCTTGGGCAAGGGGCTGGAACGTCATGGGTTGCTCAATCCAGACGGGACACAGGCCGCGCTCGTCAACATCCGACGATTTGTCACCATGGCCGAGGCGATGGGGGTCGACAGCGTCACCTTGCTGGCGACCGCCGCGGTTCGTGATGCCAAGGATGGCGCTGCGTTCGCAGCGCTGATCGAAAAGCAGACCGGCCGCAAGGTTCAGATTGTCAGCGGCGAAGACGAGGCCAAACTATCCGCGCTAGGTGTCCTTGCCGGCATTCCGGAGGCAGATGGTCTGATGGGAGATCTGGGCGGTGGAAGCTTGGAACTTGTACGCCTTCAGGCCGGCCAGATTCGGGAGCATGTGACATTGCCGCTCGGGCCTCTGCGGTTGGTTGAGGCCACCAACGGCAATATCGAAGAAGCGCAGCGCCTGGTCGATCGGCAGCTGGAGAAACTCTCCTGGCTGTCTGAGGTGAAGGGCAAGACGCTTTATCCGGTCGGCGGTGCCTGGCGGTCACTTGCCCGTATCCACATGGAGCAGACGCATTACCCACTTCACGTTATCCACGAGTATCGGATGTCGCGCCGTCAGTCCGAGGAGCTCTCAAATGTGCTGGCGCATCTTGGCAAGAAGTCGCTGACCAATATTGTCGGTATGTCGCGTCGACGTTTGGAAACGCTGCCCTTCGGCGCCCTGGTGCTAGAGCGCCTGATCCGGGCCGTCAAACCGGAATGCGTGCTCTATTCCGCTTATGGCCTGCGTGAGGGCTACCTTTTCAGCACGCTCGACGCGGCTGCCCAGCAAGGAGATCCGCTGCTGGTCGGATGCGCAGAGCTTGCCGGAGCCGATGGCCGTTTTGGCTCGGTGAGCGACCTTCTCGACGATTGGCTGGCGCCCTTGTTCCGATCCGAGGGAAGGCGCGCGCACGTCTGCGCGAGGCAGCCTGCCTATTGTCTGACATTGCCTGGCGCGAGCATCCCGATTACCGCGCCGAACATGCATTCCTCCGCGTCCTGCGCCTGCCGGTCGCTGGGATCACTCATCCCGAACGTGTCGTGTTGGCGCTCATAATCGCCGCGCGCTATGGCGATGGACCAGATGCTCCATACGTCGACAGTCTCACCAGCCTGCTGGAAGAAACCGACAAGGATTTCGCTGCCCGCGCCGGTGCAGCGCTGCGCCTTGCCTATGCCTTGAGCGCCGGTACCGAGCATATGCTCAATTTGACATCGATCGAAAAGCGCAATGACCGGCTTGAGTTGCATCTGCCCCAGGACGCCGGCGCCCTTTTCGGTGAGGCTGTGCAACGCCGATTGGACGCCGTCGGCAAGGCATTCGGCCTGCCGGTTGCCATCGTCTGAAATCTCCCTCCCCAGTCAAGGGGAGGGAAGCGCATTCAGGCAATCGGATCGATCAGCGGCCTGCCGGCAAAAAATGCGTCGAGATTGTCGAGCGCCTTGAAGCCCATGGCGTTGCGGGTGTCGATCGTGGCGCTGCCAAGATGGGGCAGCAGAAACACGTTCGACAGATTGCGATAGGCAGGGTTGAGATTAGGCTCGTTCTCGAACACATCGAGGCCTGCTGCGAACAGCTTGCCAGATTTCAGAGCGGCGATCAGCGCAGCGTCATCCACCAGGCCGCCGCGCGCGGTGTTGACGACGATGGCGCCGTCCGGCATCAGGGCGATGCGTTGGGCGTTGAGCCAATGCTGAGTCTCGGCACCACCCGGCGCGTTGATCGAGAGGAAGTCGCAATGCGGCAGCATGTCCTCGGCGGTCTTGTGGTAGATGGCGCCCAGTTCCAGTTCGGGCGCAAGGCGGCTGCGATTGTAATAATGGATCGTCATATCGAAGGCGCGGGCGCGCTTGGCGACCGCCTGGCCGATACGACCCATGCCGAAAATGCCGAGCCGCTTGCCGGTGGCGTGGACACCCAGCATGTAGACGGTCGACCAGGATTTCCAGGTCCCATCGCGGACGGCCCGCTCGCCTTCATAGGCGCGGCGGGCGGCACCGAGCAGCAGCAGCAGGGCGATGTCGGCCGTGGCGTCGGTCAGCACGTCCGGCGTGTTCGACGCCTTGATGCCGCGCGCCTTGAGGGCCGGGACATTGATATGTTCGTAACCAACCGAGAAGGTGGCGATCATCTTGATCGAGGTGGGCAGTTTTTCCACCAGTTCCGGCGTGATCTTGTCGACCGGGGTGACCAGGAGGGCGTCTTTGCCGAGCGCCTTGCTCAGCAGCTCATCCGCCGACATGACATGGTCGTCGGCATTGAGTTCGACTTCGTAGTGGGCCTCGACGCGCTTGGTGACGGCGTCTGGCAGGCGCCGGGTGATCAGCAATTTGGGCCGGGTGGTCATCTGGTTCCCCTAATGGTAAAGGCCCCGATCGGCCAGTTAGAACAGGCAAGCTGACCGCGGGATCGGATCTTGGCGATTGGTGCCGTCTATCATGCAAACGGGACGCATGCCATACTTGCCAGGAACGGCTCCAACTGCCCCGTGAACGACAAGAAAGGGCGATGCTTTTGTCGATTTGGCGCACCTTTGCCCCGCTGGCTCTCGGTTTGGCGTTGGTTTCCGCACCGGGAACCGCCGCCCTGGCCGATCTTCTGCCCCATCGCGTGGTCTATACGCTGGCCCTTGGGAACAGTGGGACCCTGACCGGCGGAAATGGCTTGATGACGTTCGAAATCAAGGATGTTTGCGACGGATGGGCCATGGATTTGAAGGCGGAACTGGCGCTTGCAGGGGAGGATGGAGAAATCCATCGACTGGGCTGGAGCCAGGTCAGTTGGGAATCCAAGGACGGCAAGCGGTATCGATATTTTACCCGCGAACTGGCAGATACCGAAGAGACTTCACGCCGGCGAGGAGAGGCCAGACGGGACATCACCACCGGGTCTGCCACTGTGGTGGCAGACCTTCCGGACCGGTCTGAATTCACGCTGCCTCCCGGTACCTTGTTCCCGGTGCAGCATACCTTGGCGCTGATCAAGGGTGATGCGGACGGCGAAGCCTATGTCCTGGCCAATTTATTCGACGGGTCAATCGGCAATGAGGCGGTCGAGGTAGGGGCGGCCCTTGGGCCCGGCGCGCTGGATTGGACGCCCCCCGGCAAGGCATTGCCTGACCTCAAAGACGTACGATCATTTCCAGCGGCGCTCGCCTTCTACATGGGCAGCTCCGCGGAAGGGGTTCCCGATTCGGAACAGAGCATGCGCCTCTACAGCAATGGCGTGGTCGGCAGCCTGAACTTCAGTCTCGGCGATATCAAAGTGCGCGCAATCATGGATGAGTTGACGCCCTTGAAAGCGGAAGGCTGCTGACGGCTATTTCAGGGTCTT
Source organism: Rhodospirillaceae bacterium (assembly GCA_016712715.1). Lineage (NCBI taxonomy): Bacteria > Pseudomonadati > Pseudomonadota > Alphaproteobacteria > Rhodospirillales > Rhodospirillaceae > Rhodospirillaceae bacterium. The sequence goes on along the minus strand of JADJQM010000001.1, from coordinate 638,297 downwards.
CAGGCTGCGGCCTTTGACGATGGCATCCTTGCCCAGTTTCGCACGCACCGAATCCATAGCGACCTCCACACGACGGCGGCGGTCGGCATCCGGATCGGCAAGGTCGATCGGGTCAGCGTCTTTGGCATCGTGGAGCGAATCCACACCAATGCCAATGAGCCGGTACCAATCGCCGGTCGCTTCCTTTTGCAAGAGTGCGTGGCCCGAGCGGTAGAGCCTCTCTGCCAATTGCGTGGGCGCCTGCAGCCTCACCTGGCGCGTCACCAGACGGAAGCCGGCGGTCTTCAATTTGATGTGCACCACCTGTCCAGCGAGGTTGGCTGCCTTCAATCGGTAGGCAACCTTCTCGCAGAGCGGCCACATTTCCCCGGCCAGAGTATCCGGATCGGAGATATCGATGTCGAAGGTCGTCTCGGCCGAGATGCTCTTGGCTTCGCTGTCGGGCTCGACACGGCGGTTATCCAGGCCGCGTGCCAGATGCCAGATATGGGACCCCATATTGCCGTAGCGGCGCGTCATGGCTTCGAGGGAGGTCTGCTGGATCTGGCCCATGGTGAGAATGCCGTCCTTGGCCAGTTGTTCGCGCATGACCTTGCCCACCCCCCAGATCAGGCCGACGGATTTGGGCGCCAGAAACGCCTCGGTTTCCGCTTTGCCGATGATCGAAAATCCGCGTGGTTTGTCGAGATCCGAGGCGAGCTTGGCCAGGAATTTGTTGTGGCTGAGACCCACGGACACCGTGACGCCGATGTCGCGTTCGACGATCCGGCTGAGGCGGTTCAGGCTTTGTGCCGGAGTCATCTTGTGAAGAGCGGTCGTGCCAGTGAGGTCGAGGAAAGCCTCATCAATCGAGACCGGTTCCACTTGCGGGGTCAACGCGATCATGAGTTTGCGAATTTCCCCGGCGACACGCCGATACTTGGCCATGTCCGGGGGCAGAATGACTGCGTCGGGACAAAGTTTCTTTGCGGTGAACATCGGCATGGCCGATCGGACCCCCGACAGTCGGGCGATGTAGCAGGCCGTGGATACCACCCCCCGATGACCCCCGCCGATGATAAGGGGCCGGTCTCGTAGCTCCGGATGGTCGCGCTTCTCCACAGCCGCATAAAAGGCGTCGCAGTCGACATGACCGATGGAGAGGTCCGCCAATTCGGCATGCTGCAGCAGGCGCGGCGAGTTGCAATGCGGGCACCGCGGCGTCACGGATCCGGCGGCCCCGGCTGCCCCGGTACCGGGCTTTTGGGTACCAGGGATGTGTGGTTGGATAAAAGTTGCTTCGCATTCGCGACAAAAGCCGGCCAAGTTACGCTCCCAAGGGGCCGCCGCAATTATTAACACCGCGCTGATTCACGTTGGTGTTTTCGTCGAACATTTACTAATATGGCATTGAAAAGTAGGCGGGAATAGGGTCGAGTGACAGTCGTGCCGATCCTGTGAGTCGGATTTTGGGGATGCCGGATTCCAACGGCCGGCGGGAGGATTTATGGCAGACCAGCTTTCGTCCGAAGAAAAGCGCAAAAAAGCAGCATCCAAGACGATCCTGATCGTCGAGGATAACGAGCTTAACATGAAGCTTTTCCACGATCTCATCCAGGCGCAGGGTTACAATATCCTGCAGACCAAGGATGGGATGGACGCCCTCAAACTGGCGCGCCAGCACAAGCCAGATCTCATTCTGATGGATATCCAGTTGCCGGAGGTATCCGGCCTGGAGGTCACCAAATGGATCAAGGAAGACGATAACCTGCGCTCCATTCCCATCATCGCGGTCACGGCCTTTGCCATGAAGGGGGATGAGGAGAAAATCCGCGAAGGTGGCTGCGAGGCCTATATCGCCAAGCCTATCTCTGTCGTCCAGTTCCTGGAGACGGTCGATCGCTTCCTGCAATAATCGTAGGCGAAGCGATAAATGTCCGCACGCATTCTGGTCGTCGACGACATCCCTGCCAATGTTCGCCTGCTTGAAGCCAAACTGGCCGCGGAATATTTCGAGGTGGTCAGCGCCGCCAGCGGCAAGGAAGCCCTGGAACTGATCGACAAGCAAATTCCGGACATCGTGCTGCTCGATGTCATGATGCCGGAGATGGATGGCTTTGAGGTCTGTGCGCGAATCCGCGCCAATCCCAGGACGCATTTTCTGCCTGTCGTCATGGTCACGGCACTGAGCGACCCCAGTGACCGTGTGCGCGGCTTGGAGGCCGGTGCTGACGATTTCCTCACCAAGCCGGTCAATGACCTCGCCCTCTTTGCGCGTGTCCGTTCGCTGGTTCGCCTCAAGATGATCATGGACGAATGGCGGATGCGCGAGCAGACATCCGGCCAATTCGACCTCCTTGGCACCAACGAACCCGAAATCAACGAAGACCGCAATGCATCGGTCCTCCTGGTCGAAGGCTTTGCTCCGGCAGCGCAGCGCGTTGTGCAGGTGTTGTCAAAAGATGGCGACGAAGTCGAGGTGACCGACAATCTCGCCAGGGCCCAGGAATTGGCAGCGCAGAAGCGCTATGACCTCATCATTACCAATATCCATGTCGGCGGCGAAGACGGCCTGCGGCTCTGTTCCCATCTTCGCTCGCAAGAAGAAACGCGCCAGGTGCCGATCCTGTTGATCGTCGAGGAATTCGACATGCCGCGCCTCATCAAGGGGCTCGACATCGGTGCCAGTGATTATCTGATGAAGCCGATTGATCCCAATGAATTGCTGGCGCGTGTCCGAATCCAGGTGCGCCGGCGTCGCTATCAGGATCGCCTGCGCACCAATTACGAACGCAGCCTGTCTCTGGCGCTGACCGACAGCCTGACGGGTCTCTACAACCGTCGCTACGCCATGCGCCATCTCGATGGATTGATGGAACGTGTCAAGGAATCCGGCAAGGCGCTGAGCGTGCTGGTGTGCGATCTCGATCGCTTCAAGAATGTGAACGACAGCTATGGCCATGCCGCCGGCGACGAGGTGCTGAAACAATTCGCGCAGCGCGCCACGGCGGCGATGCGCAATTTTGACATGGTGGCGCGCACCGGTGGCGAGGAGTTCGTCTGCCTGTTGCCGGATACCGACGGTCCTGCGGCGCTGAAAGTGGCCGAGCGCCTGTGCCGGCGCGTGGCCGATACGCCGATGAAGGTCGAAGGTGCGCCGGATGGCGATCTCACCGTCACGGTGTCGATCGGCCTTGCAGCCACCACCAAGGTGATGCTGGGTGACGATCTACTGAAGCTAGCCGACGCGGCGCTTTACCGCGCCAAGCAGAATGGCCGTAACCAGGTGATGGCCGATCCCAGCGCCTTGCTCTGAGGCTAGGCGGCGTCCGCGCCGTAATAGAGCGTCACCACATGCCGTGCCTCCGCGAAGAACAGCCAGCGCTCGGTGAGCGTGCCGATGGCATTGGCGAGCACGGCGGAAACAAGCACGACTACCGTGACCTCGGGTAGGCTTGCCGCGATCAGCAGCGCCAGCACCGGGGCCGCCAAGCCCAGGAGCAGGGCGATGCGGCGCAGTTTGACGGCATGCTTGCGGGCGATCTTGAAGCCCATTTCCTTGAGGAGATAGTTTTCCTCGGTATGCGGCGCCGCGAACAGTTTGACCTTGCCGAAGCGACCGAGGCCCGTGGCTGAACCAGCCGTGGCGGTACCGGTTTCCTGATCGATGAAGCGCCAATAGCCGAGCTTCACCAGGCCGGCGAGGGACAGGAAAATCAAGGCCAGCCAGAGCAATGGCCCGGCATTGATCCTGAACAGTGCACAGAGCAGGCACAGCCACAGGCTGCCGCTGGCGAGTCCCATGGCGAGATAGCCGGGCAGGGTCCAGCCATTGCGCCAGCGCCGCACGGTCTTGAGGCTGGCATAGATCATGGCCGTGGCGCAGATCGTGGCGAGGGCAAGGAGCCCCAGCAGGGAGGCAGGAACCCGCCATATCTGCTCAAAGAACACCCAGCCGAGGGCCGTGAGGCCTGCCGGAATGAAAGTCGCCACCGCGAGAATGCCTTCTCGGGACAGCCAGGAGGAGCGCCACTGCGAAAAGGCGCGCCAAGCGCGCTCCGGGCGACCGAGATGGTAGGTGGAGGAAAGGAGGCCCGCTGTGACGGCCGTGAGAGCAATCAGGAAACCGGTGAGCCCGAACCAGCGCTCCGACGGCAAGATACCGACGATGGCGAGAAGGCTCATCAGGACCATCAGCGCATAGCCGGCGCCTGAGGCGGTCGTGAAGAAGATGACGGAATAGGCTGGATACATATGGCCTCAGCGCGTCAACAGCCGGTCGACCCAGCGCAAGAAGGGGTGATTGGTCAGCGCGGCCGCGTCCACGGCAGGCTCGGAATGAACGACCTTGCTGCCACAACCCGTCGATCCATTCCGGCGCGGGCGCGGGGGCAGATATTTGTTGGTCGGGCGATAGCCCATCTCCGGCATCAGGTCGTATCCCTCGCGTTCCGCTACCAGCTGCGAGTCGCTGGATTGCGGGTCACCGAGATCACCGAAATGCCGGGCGCCCACCGGACAGGTCGAAACGCAGGCCGGTACGCGTTCGACTTCCGGGAGGGTGTCGTTGTAGATGCGGTCGACGCAGAGCGTGCATTTCTTCATGACGCCGACGTCTTCGTCATATTCCCTCGCGCCATAGGGGCAGGCCCAGGAGCAGAGCTTGCAGCCGATGCACATGTCCTCGTTGATCAGCACGATGCCATCCGCCGCGCGCTTGTAAGAGGCCCCTGTCGGGCAGACGGTGACGCAGTCGGGTGTCTCGCAATGCAGGCAGGATTTCGGGAAATGCACGGTGCGGCCGTCGGCGCCTTCGCCGGCCTCGAACGTGTGGATGCGGTTGAACCAGACACCGCTCGGCTTTTCGCCGAAGGCATCGAAATCTGTGAGGGGGGCCATATGCCCGCCGGCGTTCCATTCCTTGCAGTTGACGGCGCAGGCATGGCAGCCGACGCAGATGTCGAGATCGATGACGAGGCCGAGGCGACGGGCCGCCGGTTCGCTTGGCAGTGAGGTCATGGCGTCTTCCTCTTGCCCATGCCTGCGCCATAGCGCAGCGTCGATTGCGGCTCGCCGCGCCGGGGCTGGGCGGAAAAACTTGGTGAGGTCTCATGTGCCTCGTCCGCACCACATTTCACAAGACGGATCTTGAGATCGAACCAGGCAGCCTGTCCGGTCACCGGATCCGAATTGGTATAGCGATAGCCATCGGCGCGGGCCGGCAGCAGCTCGCTGATGACATGGTTAAGCAGGAAGCCGGTCTTGGCCTCCGGCGCCTGCGGCGTGAGATTCCACGCACCCTTGCGTTTGCCGATCGCATTCCAGGTCCAGACGGTCCCGGGATGCACACCGTCCATCAACTTGACCTCGGCCTTCACCCGCGCATGGGTGCTTTCGATCCATACCCAGTCGCCATCGACGAGATCGAGTTCCGCTGCCGTTGAATGATGCACGAAGAGCGGGTTGCGCGATTGCAGCTGCCTGAGCCAGGCATTGTGCGTGCCCCAGGAATGGTACATGTGCATCGGTCGCTGGGTCAGTGCGTGAAGCGGAAACCCATCTGTCGTCTCTGCCTCGCCGAAGGGTGGATACCAGATCGGCAGCGGATCGGCGAAAGCCTTGATCCGCGCGCGGTCGGCCTCGTTGTTCGGTTGCCTGCTGCCGAAACCTTCCGCCGCCAACTGGAATTTGCGCATCGGTTCGCAATAGAGCTGCAGCACCATGTGATCCGGGCTGTCGATCAGGCCGCGCGCCGTCGACCATTGCAGATAGTCCTGATTGCCGAAGCGGTAGAAGCGGGCGTTCTCCGGGATAGGCATTTCATTGAAACAGCCCTGGGCGATGTAACGCTGGATCTGATCCGGGTTGGGTTTGCCGCGTCCCATCTCCGTCCCGTCCGCACCGCGGAAGCCGCTCAGCATGCCGATACCGGGCTTGCGTTCATGCTTCAGGATGTAGTCGTGGAGGCCGCCCGGATAGAGCGCGCTGCCATCCTCCGCGGCGATGCCCGGCAGTTTGAGGCGTGTGCCGAGATCGAGCAGCACGTCCTGGAACGGCCGCACGTCGCGGTCCGGCTTGATCACCGGCTGGCGGATGGCATCACCGGCCGCATCGGCATGGCTGATCGGCCGGTCGAGCAGAGAGATGCAATCCCAGCGTTCGAGATAGGTGGTATCCGGCAGGATGAGGTCCGCAAACGCCACTGTCTCGGAATAATAGGCGTCGCTGTAGATGACATAGGGAATCTTGTAGTCGCCGGTGACCGGATCCTTGTCCTTCAGCATGTCCATGGTACCCGCCGTGTTCATCGACGAGTTCCAGGCCATGTTGGCCATGTAGAGGAAGAGCGTATCGATCGTATAGGGATCGCCCTTCCAGGCGTTGTGGATGACCATATGCATCAGGCCGTGAAGGGCGAGCGGCGCCTCCCAGGAATAGGCCTTGTCGATGCGCTGCGGGCGGCCGAGGGCATCGACCAGCAGGTCATTGGGACCCTGCGGAAAGCCAAGCGGCATGCCGGCGAGGGGCTGGTTCGGCCCGACCATCGGCGACGGCGTCGGGCCGGAGCCGGGCACGCGCGGGAAGGGTGGCTTGTAGCGCCAGCCGCCGGGGCAATCGACGCTGCCCAGCAGCATTTGCAGCACATGGATGGCGCGGCAGGTCTGGAAGCCGTTGGAATGAGCGGAGACGCCGCGCATGGCATGCATCGAGACCGGACGGCCGATGAAGCTCTCATGGTGACGCCCCGCCCAATCGGTCCAGGGCGTCTTGATCTCGATGGTCTGCTCGAAGGCGACATCCGCCAGTTCGGCGGCGATGCGGATGATGGTCTCGGCAGGAATGCCGATCTGCGGTGCCACGGTCGCTGGTGCATAGGCGGGATCGCGATACCGATCTACCAGCATGTCGAGCACCGTGCGGGCAGGGCGGCCATCAGGCAGGCTGACCGGGCCGATGAGATGCGGGCGAACGCCGGCACGTAGCGCGTCGACAAATTCGCCGCTGTCGCGATCCAGGCAAAGCGGATCGCCTTCCTGGTTGCGATAGATGAGGCCGTGTTCCTCGGTATCCGGCGCATTGACGATGAGCCACGGTGCGTTGGTGTAGCGCACCAGGAAATCAAGATCGATCTTGTCGTTGCGCAGCAATTCGTGGATCAGCGACAGCACGAACAGCCCATCCGTGCCCGGCTTGATTCCCAGCCACTCATCGGCGATCGCCGAATAGCCTGTGCGTATGGGATTGACCGAAACGAACTTGGCCTGATCGGTGCCGGTGCGGCCCTTCAACTGGCCAAGGCCGATCTTGATCGGGTTGCTGTCGTGATCTTCTGCGACGCCGAACATCAGGAAGTATTTTGTGCGTTCCCAATCCGGCTCACCGAATTCCCAGAAGGCACCACCAAGCGAATAGAGGCCTGCCGCCGCCATGTTGACGGAGCAGAACCCGCCATGGGCGGCGAAGTTCGGCGTGCCAAATTGCTTCGCCCACCAGCCGGTCAGGGCCTGGCTCTGGTCGCGCCCGGTGAAGAAAGCCAGGCGCTTCGGGTCGGTCGCGCGGATCTTTGCCAACCGTTCGGTGGCGAGAGTGAGCGCTTCTTCCCACTCGATCTCGACAAACTCACCGGCACCGCGCTCACCGATGCGCTTCAACGGCTTGGTGAGACGCGCTGGCGAATATTGCGTCATGATGCCGGCGGAACCCTTGGCGCAGAGCACGCCCTTGTTCACCGGATGATCGCGATTGCCTTCGATATAGCGGATCTTGCCATCCTTCATATGCACCTTGATGCCGCAACGGCAGGCGCACATATAGCAAGTCGTGGTTTTTACCTCGTCATCGGCCGGAATCGAATAGTCGATTTCCTGCTCACCCGCGCGATGCGCAGGTGCGGCGATGGTCTCCGCGAGATAGCGGGGCTTGGTCATGAAATTATGCGTGACCTGGCTGTGATGGACACATCAGTATTCGCTGAACACGTCCTTGAAGATACGATAAATTTCGTCGATATCCGCCTTTGTCGCGACCAGCGCCGGCGCGCAGATTCCTGCATCGCCGGTGAACTTGATGTGCAGGCCCTTGGCGAAAAGGCGCTTGGTGGCATCGAACCCACGCAAACCGGACCGGGCGGCAGGTGCCAGATCAATGCCGCACAGCATACCGTAGCCGCGGATGTCGGTCACCGCCTTGACGCCTTGCAATGAATACATGCGGTCGAGAAAATAAGGTGACATCTCGGCCGCGCGCTCGAACAGGCCTTCCTTCTCATAGACATCGAGGGCGGCAATGCCGGCGGCACAGGCTGCTGGATGGGCGGAATAGGTATAACCATGGAAGAACTCGACGGCACCATCGAGCGCCGAACTTGTGACGGTGTGGTAAATCTTCTCGCTTACGGCCACGGCACCCATCGGCAGCGCGCCATTGGTGAGCGCCTTCGCCATGGTGATGATATCGGGCATCACGCCGAAGCTCTGCGCGGCGAACGCCTTGCCGGTGCGGCCGAAGCCGCAGATGACTTCGTCGAACACGAGCAGGATGCCGTTCTTGTCGCAAATCTCGCGCAGGCGTTCGAGATAGCCCTTCGGCGGAATAAGCACACCGGTCGAGCCGGCGATCGGCTCGACAAAGCAGGCCGCAATGGACTTCGGACCATAGAGATCGATGAAGCGCTGCAGGTCGTTCGCGAGATCAGCACCCTGTTCCGGCTGGCCGCGCGTGAAGCGTGCTTCCGGCTGCCAGGTGTGGCGAAGATGGGCAACGCCTGGCATGACCGCGCCGAAGGTCTCGCGGTTGCGGATCATACCGCTCAGGGAAACGCCGCCAATATTGACGCCGTGATAGGCGCGCTCGCGGCTGACGAAGCGCGTGCGCTGACCCTCACCCTTGGCGACATGATAGGCGAGCGCGATCTTGATCGCAGTTTCGACCGCCTCGGAGCCCGAATTGCAGAAGAAGACATAGTCGAGATCGCCCGGCGTGATCTTGGCGACTTTTTGGGCGAGTTCGAAGGAGGAGGGATGGCCGAGCTGGAAATGCGGCGTGTAATCGATCTCTTTCATCGAGGCATGGACGGCGTCGATGATTTCGGGACGGCCATGCCCCGCGGCGCAGCAGAACAGACCGGACGATGCGTCGATCAGCTTCTCGCCCTTGTGATTCCAGTAATGCATGCCCTGCGCCTTGACCATCAGGCGCGGTTCCGCCTTGAAGTCACGGTTGGAGGTGAAGGGCATCCAATGGTTTTCGAGGGTGTTCGCGGTGTATTGCATCACAGGCTCCCGACTCGATGTGCCTGATTTCACAGGCATATATGCGACAATCTAGGACGCATGGGATAGGAAAGCCAAGGGGGCAGGCGCTCTGAATACCCGGTGCCAGCAGGAGAATTTCGTCTGGCGCCATAAGGCGACGGTCAGGCGTTTCCTTCACGGTTGCGGAGGATGGCGCTCACCAGTTCATAGTCGGCCGGCTTGTCGACATCGATCGGCGCCTCGGCAAAGGGCATGAGCACGGGCTGGATGCGGGCGCCGGTCAGGCGCGAGATGGGCAAAGGCATCGTCCAAGCTGAGTTGGCCCAGCAGCATGCGCAATAGCGCCATCGGACCGATCCTCCAAACCAGGCGCCAGGGTGACTTGCGGTGCTTTTCCATCTGCTGCCAATAGGCCGCGACCTTGCCGGCATTTTCGTTGCGCGCGTAGAACAGATTGCAGCCGCTGAAGCGCCGTCCCTTGAACCGATAGAAGGTCCGTATTGCATCCGGATATGCGGCGATCACGGTGTCAGCTTCGGCAAGTCCCACGCTGAGATCTGCATCCGCCGGCGAATGGGACAGGATATGCGACACCATGGGCACACTCAGCAGCGGATGATCCGCCGTCGTCGTCAGCAGCGGCCGCGCTAACCCAATGCTGCCGAGTGCCAGGCCCAAGCTGGCGGCCGGGCTGGCAGCAGGCGCCACGATCCGCAAATGGCCAGCTTCGCGCGCGGTCGCGAGGTCCGGAACGGTGTCGAGCAATGCACTGTCATCGATGCAAACATAGACATCGGCAATGCCGGGGCATGCCCGTAGTGTACGATAGAGTCGCAGGAGCATCGGTACGCCGTTGATGGGGGCCAGCGCCTTATGGCTGACACCAGCCATGGCGGCGACACTATCGCCCTCGCGCCGGTTACCGGCCAGGATGAGGGCGTTGAACGGTGTCATCAGCTCAGCGTTGTTTCGTAGAGGCGATAGGTCTTGTAGACCTTGCCGCCGACGCCTTCGATGACCCGCCGCATCGGCAAATTGTCCTCGAGAATCCAGGACATCTCGACCCGTTCCAGCCCGCGTTTCAGGAATGGCTCCTTGAGGCGGTCGAACATCAGCGGCAGCAGGGTAGCGCCCAGCACCGAGCCATGATGCTTGCGGCGGATACCCATCAAGGGAATGCGGCTGGTCTTTAACGTCTTCAACTTCAGCCGCCAGATCAATTTCAAGACATTGAAGGGCAACAGGCTGCCATTGAAATCGCGGATCGCCTCCATGAGATTGGGCAGGCAGACCAACATGCCGGCAGGCTCACCCTTCACCTCGGCGATGACAACGAGGTTGGGATCGATGAGCGGCTTCATCGAGGCGGCAGCGGCGGCGATCTCCGTCGCCGTGAATGGCACCATGCCCCAATTGTCCGCCCAGGCATCATTGAAAATATCCAGGATCACACTGAGGTCCCGGGTGTAGTTCTTCATGTCCAGCCCGCGCATCCGGATGGTGCCGTCGGCCTGGAGCTTTTCCAGCATGCGCGTCGATCCAACCGGCTTGTAATCGCCCTTGTCGAGGTCGTAGGCGATCAAATCCTTTAGTCGAGTGAGGCCGGCAGCCTCGACGTTCTTGCCGGCATAGGGGGCATGGTAGGGCATCATCAGCATAGGCAGGCTGTCGAACCCATCGACCAGCAGGCCAGTCTCTTCGTTGCTGGAAAAACTCAATGGTCCAACCATGCGGGTGGAGCCCTGTGCCCGCAGCCAATCAGCGGCGGCCTTGACCAGCGCTTGGTAGATGGCCGGATCATCCTCGGCGTCGAGCCAGCCGAAATGACCGGTCCCGGGTCGGAGTTTCTGTTCCAGTTCACAGATCTGGGCCGAAATGCGGCCGACGATTCTCCCGTCCCGCCTGGCCAGAAACAGCTGCGCTTTGGCGTGGGTGAAATAAGGGTTCTTCTCGGGTGAGAGGACTTCGCCGCGCTCCATGTCGAGTGGCGCCACATAACCCTTGTGGCCGCGATAGAGTCGCTTGGGGAGCGCTATGAACTCCTTCACCCCAACCTTGTCGGTAACCGGCACGACATCAATCGCCGCCATGGTCGTCTGCCCTCTGGAAAGATATTCAAGCGGCGGAGTTATTCGGCGGGGCCGCTATCCGCGGTGCCGGGCTCGGTGCGGAAGCGGCGCGGATTGCCGTCGCCGCGTGTGTTGTTGGACATTTGCGCGACCCAGGGGTAGCGCTCGGCCATCTCTGCAGTGTAGCCGATGTTGAACACAGTGGGGCTCTTCGGCACGGCGCTCGCCTTGGCGTAATACGTATGGCCCAGGCGATCCCACAGAAAATTGGTGATGCCGAAATTGCCCTGTTCATTGTGAAAATGGTGCCACATGTGAAGCTGCTTTATGCGCTTCATGAACTTGGTCTTCGGCGCCGTGTTGAGATGTTGCACACAATGCGAGAATTCGTAGAAACAGGTGGTGAGCAGACCAGTGGCAAAGGCCATCGCTGCCCCGGCGGGTCCACCGACGGCATAGCCAATCGGCATGGTGACGATGGCGATGGTCGGAATGGTGGTGTAGAGCGCGCCGAACAGCACGACGAGGTTATGCGGATCCTGGTGATGGTCGAAATGGATGCGCTTCCACACCTTGGCGGTCAGCGGTGATTTATAGAGAAACTGGCTGTGCAGGACCCAGCGGTGCAGCACGTACCAGACCAGGGGATAGATCACGATCGACAAGGCGATTGCGACCAGCAGCGGCATCAAAACGACGTACCAGCGGATGACGAAATAGAAACTGATCGCCGCCAGGCCAAAATAGGCGTGAACGGACGGGTAGGTGGCAAACGCCAACACCAGGTCTTTCATCGACATGCGCGACAGATTGTGGGTCCGGTCTTTCCAAAAGCCGAAACGGATCATTGCGGGCGACTCGCTACCTGGGGTGATGAATGCTGTTTAGGACGCCGGTAATCTAGTCGGATCAAGGTATTAGGGCAAGCGATCGATGGCCCTGCGCGGCTCGGTCGCGGGTCGCTCGATGAGCAGGATCCAGACCGTCCGAAGGCCATGATAGGCGCAGGTCAGGGCCTGCCACAACACAACGGCGTAAAACGCCTCAACCCCCCAGTTCACGGCATAAGCCACTGTAAACAAGGGAAGATTTATGTTGCGGCGAGATATGAAGGTGCGCACGAAGGCATCCATCGCCGCGTGGGTATGGAGGCCGCGCTTAAACTTGGCGCGGTAGATGGCCAGGATGAGCCTGTCGAGGACATAGAGGCCCATCAAGATCCAGGCAGCTTGCCACAAGGGCTGGGCAAAATCGGTGGCCGTCCAACCACCGATGAGCCCGATTGCCCAGCCGAAATACCAGAACGGCGGGTGCACGATATCGAGCCCGTGATCCAGGACGTTGCCTATGGCGGAGTCCGTGAATGTCAGCCGCGCAAGCTTGCCATCGACCGAATCCAGCACGCTCATGCCATAGGCGCAGGCGAAGCCCCACCAGAAATGGCCGGTGGCGAACAGGGGAACGGCCAGCACGGTAAGAATGATGCTGATGATCGTTACCGTGTTGGGGTGGACGCGCGCCCGCGCCAGTGGCGGCACCATCGCCCAGACCAGCGGCGGATAGACGTATTTTGTGAAGAAGTCCGTAGAACCCTTGTAGTTGGACCAGAAGAGAAAGCGTTCGACCGTCTTGCGCTCCGCCGAGTTGGTCACGGAGAAGAGGTAAAAGGGGAGGTCGCGCCGCAACTTGGCAACGAAGGATGGAAATTGCTCCTGCGTCACTTCGTCAAGATGGCCAATGGCAGCATCGAGCGTTGGTGCCGAGAGGATCTTTTCAACATCTGCCGGTGCGACGCGCCCGATCGCTGCCTTGTTGGCACGAATGGCGCAGCTCCCTTCCCGGTCTGCGAGGTAGCTAAATAGACGAGCGTCGGCGAGGCTGGCGGCGTCGGTCACCAGCAAGGCTTCACCAGCCGCCAAGGCGCGTTTCAGCCGATCGCCAGTGTTTCCAGGGCCGCTTTCGACGCGAACCGGACAGCCGAGACGCGGCTCATTCGCCCATTGCTAAGCAACTCCCGCACCGACATCAACAATGACCTCGCTAAGCTGAAGCTTCTGGTGGCGCGCTGCCTTCAGGTGGCGCTCGATCAGATCCATGCCAAAGACGCGCTCGGCGCTCATGCGCCCGGCATCGATCCACAGCTTCATGGCTCAATAGCCTTCTTGCTTGATCAGCCAGGCACCGCCAATGGCGGCAAAGAGCAGGATCGGCAGCCACGCCGCAAGGAAGGGCGGGACGGCGCCGGATTCACCCAGGGACAGCACAATACCGTCGGTCAGAAAATAGAGGAATCCGAGACCAAAGCCCACCGTCATGCCAGCAGCGAGGCCGCGTTCGCGCCGATGCAGCGAATGCGCGACCGGCGCCGCGAGCAGGATCATGAGGATCGAACTCACCGGCAAGGCAATGCGTTTCTGCAGCCAGGTGTTATAAAAATATGTCGGCCGCACGCCGACCTGCGTCGATGAAGTGAAGCCGTAGATCTTCTCGAATGTCATCGCCTGCGGCTTTTCGACAAGATCGGAGAACTCGGCAGGCGTCAGGCGGCTCGGCCAATCCAGTCTATCGACATGCTCGGTGTGCGCTGCGCCGCCCTTAGGCAGGGTCGTGGTCCAGACATCGCTGAGACGCCAGAGTTCGTGCTGGGGGTCAAAATGCGCATCATTGGCAAAGATCTGCCTGGTGACCTTGCCGGTTTCGTCGCGCTCGTAGACGCGCAAATGGCTGAGCACGGAACCATCCTGACCGACAGCGCCTGCTTCGACCACTCTGTTGCCTTCCTGGACGAAGAGGGGATCATCTTTTGCTTCGTTCTTCGACTTGCTGCGCTCGGTCAAAAGGTCGCGCGCGATCAGGGTCTGAATCGAAATGGGTACAATGCGATCGGCAAGGAAGAAGTGCAGGACGGCGACAATGCCCACAGCAGGCAGAAAGGCCCAGAGTACCGTGAAGTAAGGCGCGCCAGCGGCCTTATACGCCATGATCTCATTGTTGCGCTCCATCTTTCCCAAAGTGATGAGGGCGCCCATCAACACGGCGAATGGGACGAGGAAGGAAGCAATTTCCGGCAGGCGCAGAAGCGCGTATTCGCCGACCGCGCTGATATCGCCAAGATGGTCCTGCAGAATCTCCGCACTGTTGTTGAGCAGGTCGAATAATTGCAGCAGGGCGGTAAACCCGATGAGGAGCAGCATGAACTGCCACAGAAAGCTCCTCAAGACATAGCGGCTGAAGGTACTCATTCAGCAATCTCCCGGCCGCGCTTGGGCAAGAGGCTGCGAATCTTGCGTACGATCCAATCGGAACTGTCAGAAATTGATTCAAAGACATGGGCCAGTGGATCGGCCCCGGGCCTGGAACTGGCAAGGTGGAACAGCCACAGACTGATGCCGCCAAATATTGCGAAAGGAAACCAAAGAGCGACGAGCGGACCAAGAATGGCGCTGCCGACCGCATCGCGTCCGAACTGCAGAATCTGGAAATAGGCCACCAGAAACAGGATGCCAACAAGTAGACGGACGCCCTTCGACGTGCGTCGTGACGAGACCCCGATCGGCATGGCGAGGAGCGGCAAGAAGATGATCGAAATTGTGCGCACCAGGCGGCTGTTCAGCTCGGCCTTGACGTCCTCGATACTTAAAGTTGGCGGCGTATTGAAGTAGGCGCCGATCAATTCGAAGAAATCGAGCTCACTTTCGCGCTCGCCACGATTTCGGAAAGGGCTCGGCTTCGACGGATTCCATCGGTAGCTTGAGTTCGGTGAACTCAACGGCTTTGGCCTGGGTAGTACCGGGAGCCACCTCGGTACGGACGCCGTTGTAAAGTGTGAGGACGAGCGTCATGTCGCGATCCCGATCCAGTTGACCGGTCTCCGCCGTGGTCACGATATCCTGGCCATTCTGATCCACCTCCTTGACGAAGATCTGCGACAAGAGCCTGCCGCCCTTTGAGATGTCGCCGATCAGGATGGTCTTGTCGCCAAAGCCAGTAAAGAATGCGCCTCGCTCGATCGCGGAATCCCATGCAGTCTCGACGACGAGATGTACGAGGGCGCGGTAGCCAAAGCGGGTGTAAGGCTGCAGGAATCCGATGAGATACCCACTGACGATTACCAGTACCACAGACAAGGCGAGGATCGGCGCCATCAGGCGCCGCAACGACAAGCCGCTGGCCCGCATAGCGTCGAGTTCGCTGTCCGACGACAGGCGCATGCTGGCATATAGAACGCCGACGAAGAGGGCGGCCGGCACGGCAATCCCGAGATAGTGCGGCACAAGATTGGCAAGCATCTTGAGCACGATGTTCATCGGCCCGCCACGATTGGCAAAGAGATCGAGGAGTCGGATCAGCCGCTCCAGCAACAGCGCTGCCATGGCAATGCCGACAGTCGCAGCGAGCGGCAAGGCGACGCGTTTCAGGATGTAGAGATCGATACGGAGAAACTTCATGAAAGGGCGGTTGCCTCAAACCATGGACGCGGCGCGGGTAAGCATCAGGCGGCAGCCTCTGCTGGCACCGGCCGGGATGATATCAGGGGAATCGTCAGCGCCATACTGCCTTGGGGTTCAAAGGCGTCCTGTTGAGGATTGAGGCCGCGAATGTCGATATCAAGTTGCCAGGAATCCGTCAGGCGTCTGATTCGATAGAGATGATAGCGCGATGGATCCTTGTGGCCGGCGGCGATCGCCGATGCTGACGGCACGCCAATGACAGGAATAGGTCCCTGCTTCGTGGGAATGCGGCCAAGCCCCGACACATGGGTGTGGCCGTGGAGCACCAGTTCCGCACCAGCTTCGGCCAGTACATCCTGAAAGGACGCGGCATCCAGGAGGGACTTCCGCTTATAGGCACCTCCACCGAAGGGCGGGTGGTGAATCAACACGATGCGAAACACCCCTTCCGCCCCTAAACGCTTCAGTTGGTCGCGCAGGCGGCCCAACTGGTTCGGTCCAAGCCGACCGGCGGCGATAAAGGGCGGCATTGGAACAGCAGTCGAAGTGCCAATGAGGGCAATCGGTCCGAGGCGGCGGATGAAAGGAAAGTCGTCATGGGCAGTTGGTGGTGTTTCTGCCGCATCCAGTCCACGCACGCCCTTCATGTAATCGGCCCACTTCGCCAGGGACTGTGCAAAGGGCATATCAACGTAGGCGTCGTGATTGCCTGGGATAATCGTGACGTTGTCCGAATTGCCGACTGTTTTCAGCCAATCCGCTGCCGCTGCAAATTCCGCCGGCAGCGAGATATTCACAAGGTCGCCGGTGATCGTGATGTGGTCTGGCGCCTGAGCCCGGAGATCATCGACGAGCAGTTTCAGGACGGCCGGTTTATGGATATGCACTCGATTGCGAGACCAGGAGAAGAAGCCGGATAGGCGCTTGTTGACCATTTCCCGCCACCCAGCGGCAGGTAGTGGGCCAAGATGCGGATCGCTGAAATGCGCCAATGTGTAGCCGGTCACGCTAAAATCCTCGTCTTAGACACCGCGGTCCTGGCGCCTGATCTGGGGGTGCCTTATCTGGGCCGATTATCTCGCTTGGTCAAGCTTCTAACACCCTTTTCATTGGTTTGGCGATTTGGGTGGACGCCGTGCCCCAATCGGGTCTAACAAAGCCGTTGAATGTCGCGGTTATTGATAAAAATACATGATAATTCAATCAGATAGAAGGCAGGGGCCGATCTTTGTCAACGAGTCGGCTGCGATTGTCTGGGGGCTCACCCCGCGACAGCGACTGGAGCGCGCGTTGGCGCGCGCCATCGCGGCTGCCGACAAAGACGAGTCTGCGGGCCTGGTCTTTCGCGCCGATGCCATTTTTGACGAGGCCCTGGTCAGGGCGTTGCTGCAGCAACCGGGCAAGGTCCTGGTCAATGCGGCGGGCCAACCCATGGCCGGTCACGCCGACGATCCCACCTTGCTGCCCGGCCTGCAGGCGGCGATCGACGCTGGCGATCCGCGCCTACTGCCGCCCGGGCTTACGGTGCTCGATGCAGCGGGCCTTGCCAGCAACTACAACAAGGCGCTTCGGCGCAAGGGTGCACCCTACCTGTACGAACTCGGGAAGCTTGCCACGCCCGAGATCGAACGTCGCATGTATATGGAATCCTACAAGGGCGTCACCGACGTGGTGACCAAGCATGTCTGGCCGGTGCCTGCCCTCTATGTGACGCGTTTCTGTGCACGCTTCGGCATATCGCCCAACATGGTGACGCTGCTCAGTTTCATCTGCGTTCTGCTCGCTACCTGGTGGTTCGCAATTGGCGCCTTCGGCGCCGGACTTGTCGCCGCCTGGGCCATGTGCTTTCTCGACACCGTGGACGGCAAGCTCGCTCGCGTGACGTTGACGTCGAGCAAATGGGGCAATGTCTTCGATCATGGCACCGATCTCGTGCATCCGCCCTTCTGGTACTGGGCCTGGTATGTGGGATTGGGTGGCGCGGCGGCGGTTGCACCCTGGACGTTCTGGGTGATCATCGCCGGCTACATTCTGGGCCGGGGCCAGGAGGGGCTCTTTATCTGGCAGTTCGGCATCGAGATGCATATCTGGCGGCCGCTGGATTCCGCATTTCGCCAGATCACGGCGCGACGCAATCCCAACCTATTGATCCTCAGTGCCGCTGTCATTCTCGGCGCGCCAGGTACCGGGTTTGAAGTTGTCGCCTGGTGGACAATCATCTCCTTTGCCTTCCATTGCGCGCGGATCGCACAGGCCTTTGTGGCGCGAGCACGTGGTGTCCGCCTGCAATCCTGGCTGACCGAGGCCGCTTAAGCATGGCGCAGACAAGCATGGTGCGTATCGGCGTCATCAGCAATGCGCATAGTAAGCGCAACAAGATGTCGATGCGGGAAATTCATGCGTTGCTGGCCGAGCATCCCCAGATCCTCCATTGCAGCTTTCACCACATTCAGGAACTCACTACTTGCCTTGCCCAGATGGCGGCTGCCGAGGTCACGCATCTTGTCATCAGCGGCGGTGACGGAACAGTGCTCGCCGTTGTCTCCGCCTTGCTCAACGACAGCCCCTTCAAGGTGCCACCGTGCCTCAGTCTTCTGTCCGCGGGCATGACCAATGTGATTGCCCATGAAGTCGGTCAGCCCGGTCTGCCGGCGACCGGATTGAAGCGTCTGGTGCGGCGCGTCGAAGCTGGTGAAATGGGCGAAATCCTCGAACGGCCCGTCCTGTCGGTCGATTTCGGCGACGGCCGTGTCATCGAGCGAGGTTTTCTGATTGGCGGCATCGGTTTCTATCAAGGCACACAGCTGGTGCGACGAGACATCCACACGTTGGGCGCCAAGCAGACTTTTGCCGCCAAGCTGGGTATTGCCTGGTCGATCGTGAAGATCCTGATTTTCGGGCCGGGACCGCGCTCAGGTTTCCATGGCGAGAGCGTCGGCCTCACCATTGATGGGCGGGCGGAGCGGCGTGACTGTTTGATGTTTCTAGGCTCCACCTTGAACTCGGTTTTGCCTGGCGTGGCGCCGTTCTGGGGTGCAGGTCCCGGCCGTCTCCAGTTGACCACGATCGACTCGCCGCCGCGCCGATTTGCCTCCGCAGCGCTAGCCGTCCTGCGCGGCAAGCCCAAACCGTGGATGGCAGAAGCTGGCTACCTCAGCCGACGCTTGGAAAAGCTGGAGCTTGATATCCATTCTCCGGTGATGATTGATGGTGAGAAGTTCGAGGCTCCGGCCAGCGGGCGGATTGTCATCACGGCAGGTCCCGTGATGCAGTTTCACAGGTTCTGACAGGAGGTAGTCGGGGACATGGCGTCGGATGCCCTTGCCGCGTTGATTGCCGACGAACTCCATGTGCCTGTGGGCGCCGCGGCGCGTGCCATGGCCGAGTTTTGTCGCGGGCGTCATGGTGATGCAGCGCTCGGCGTCCTGTTCTATGGCTCCTGCCTGCGGCAGCCGGATCAGATGCTAACGGAGTCGCTCCTGGACTTCTATGTCATCGTCGACGATTACGCGACGGCCTATGATAATCGGATACTGGCTTGGGTCAATGCGCTGCTGCCACCCAATGTCTTCTATGTGGAGATGCCCTGGGAGGGCGGGCAGTTGCGCGCCAAATACGCTGTGATGTCATTGCACCAGTTTTTGGCGGGCTGCCAGCCATCCGCCCGCAATGTCTCCATTTGGGCGCGCTTCTGCCAGCCGGTACGGTTGATCTGGTCGCGCGGGACTGACACCGACGCGGCCTTGGCAGATGCCCTGGCACAGGCCTGCCGGACGATGTTTGGGAACTCCCTGCCGCTGTTGGATCGCCATGAAGAGATGGATTCCGTCACTGTGTGGCAGCGTGGCTTCCAGGCGACCTATGCGGCAGAGCTCCGCGCCGGATCCAGCGATCGGGCACTTGCCATTGTCGCTGCGGATGAGGGGCGCTATCGCCGGATCGGTGATCTTCTGTTGCCGGCGATGCGTGCGCAGTCGCTGACGCGAGAGGCGGCGTTGCGCAACTGGCGAGGGCGCCGTGCTCTTGGCAAGAGTCTCAACTATTTGCGCCTCATCAAGGCGGCGTTCACCTTTGACGGTGCCGTAGACTACGTCATGTGGAAGGTACGGCGGCATTCCGGCGTCACCATTCCCGTGAGCGATTGGCAGCGCCGGCATCCACTGCTCGCGGCGCCCGGGCTCGCTTGGAAGCTCTACCGACGTGGCGCTTTCCGATAATCACCTCTGGTTGGGATGAACAAGATGGCAGTTGGAGCCGGATTTTATTTTCTGTCGATGGCCCGTAACAATGCCTGGGCCAATCACCGCCTCTTGAGGGCCTGCAACCAGCTCGGTCCGGCGGATTTCGCAGCAAAGCGGACCAGCTTCTTTCCGTCGATCATGGCGACGCTCAATCATATCCTGGTGGTCGACTGGTTTTATATCGACGGGCTGGAAGGTGGCACATTGGGTCCCGCGGCCTGGGCCAATGAGGTACCGCATCCAGACTTCACGTCCTACAAGGTTGCGCAAGCAGCCGTTGACCAGCGCCTGATCAGTTTCTGCGATGCGCTCGATGAGGTGGCCCTTGCACTGCCGGTTCGTTTGCACCGGGGCAGTCACGTGCAGGTCGATCGCGTTGACCGCATTCTGCTGCATCTCTTCGAACATCAGGTCCATCATCGTGGGCAGGCGCATGCCATGCTGGCCGGAACGAACATCGCACCGCCGCAACTGGATGAATTCTTCTGTGCGAGCGACGCCAGGTTTCGTGGCGAGGATTTTGCCGAACTCGGCTGGCGCGAGGATGAGGTCTGGCGGGGACTGGAGCTCAAATAACAAGAGGGCCGGTGCTTGCGCACCGGCCCTGTGAGACAGGTCTTTAGGTCTTCAGCAATCGTCAGAGATGATCGGTAATCGTTACTCAGCGGCAACCGCACGCGCCGGTGCACCAAGGATGCCGAGTTCGCGACCGACCTGGGTCAACACCTCGACTACATGCTCAAGCTGCGCCTTGTCATGGGCGGCCGAAACCGAGCAGCGCAGCAACGCGGTACCTGACGGCGTCGCCGGCGGCAAGGCCAGATTGACATAGACGCCGTTCAGCAGCAGCGCGCGCCATGCGCGAGCCGCCAGCGCCGGATCGGTGAGATGGATGGCAACCACAGGACCCTTCTGTTTGCCGACGGTGAAGCCGGCATTCTGGGCGCCGTGATAAAGCGTATCGACGTTCTGCCACAGCTTGTCCATCAGGCCCGGGTTGGCACGAAGCTTGGCAAGCGACGTGCGCACCGAAGCGACGGTCGCCGGCGGCAGCGAGGCAGTGAACATGTAGGGGCGGCAGGAAACGCGGAGGACGTCGAAGTCTTCCATGTTCGAAACAAGGAAGCCACCGACGGCGCCCATGCTCTTGGAGAACGTGCCGGTGATGAAATCGACTTGGTCGAGGACGCCGTCATGCTCGACGACGCCCTGGCCGGTCTTGCCCATGACGCCCATCGAGTGGGCTTCGTCGACCAGGATATAGGCGCCGTGCTTCTTGCTGACGGCCACGAATTCCTTCAGCGGCGCATGGTCGCCCAGCATCGAGTAGATGCCTTCGACGACGACGATCTTGTTGCCGGGCTGGTCGGCAAGGCGGCCGAGGCGACGATCGAGATCGGCCGGGTCATTGTGCTTGAAACGGATCACGGTCGCCGAACCCAGCTTGCAGGCATCGTAGATGCTGGCATGGCTGTCGGCGTCGATGATCAGGAAATCGTCCGGGCCGGCGAGGGTCGAAATGGCGCCGAGATTTGCCTGGTAGCCGGTCGTGAAGACCATGCAATGCTTCTTGCCGTAGAAATCGGCGAGATCGGCTTCGAGCGCCCTGTGATCGTGATAGGAGCCATTGGCGATGCGCGAGCCGGTCGTGCCGGTGCCGCAGGCATCAAGCGCGTCCTTGGCAGCCTGGATGCAATCGGCATCGAAGGTGAAGCCGAGATAGTTGTTGGAACCGCACAGGATGGTGCGGCGGCCTTCGACCAATGCCTCCGGTGGAGGACAGGATCTTGTCCATCTTCACACCGAACGGGTCGGCGCCGCAGGTCTTCACGGCGGCATGCAGTTCGCGCTGCGCCTTGAAACGATCCATCAACCCCATAACTACGCCCCCTTCTTCGAATCAATCACGGTCTGAGCAAGTTGTCCGACCGTGGCAATCTCCGGCACCATGTTGAGCGGGATGGAGACATCGAATTTGTCTTCGAGTTCCATCAGCAAATCCATGACGGCCAGCGAATCCATGTTGAGGTCACGGGCGATATCGGTCGTTGCCGTGATCTCGATGTCAGATTTCTTGAACGGCACCAGCGCTGTGGCGATTTCCGCCACGACGTCATTCAGAGAGATACCGGAAACCTGCGCTGCGCTTGCCGCCACGATGCCAAACCAATCTTTTCTTGTTATCGAATCTGTTAACAATGGGAACCCCTTAGGCGGGAAACCGACTCGCGCCGCTTTCCTCCCAGAGGTTGTCGTAAATTTTGCTGCTAAAGTTAAATGACGAATTGTTACCGTATGTAACAAGTCATCGATTCCAATCCCTTAGGACAGGAATCTAACCTCACAAGAGAGCCTCGGACCGGTACCAGCGGAGGGTATCGGCAAAGCCATCGGCCAGGTTGAATCGGGGGCTCCAGTGCGCCAGGGTCGATAGACGTGGGCCTGAGGCAACCCAATCGGGGTGGTACAACTCGGCCAGTTTGCGCGGGGAGAGTACCCGTGGGTGCTTGGTCACCGCGGAAACCAGCCCGACCGCGCTGGCAATCGGCGCCAAGAGAGTTCTGGTTCGCGCGCGGCAAGGGAGGAAATATGGACGAACCGCGCATCTGGAGCAGCTGTCGCGGCGGCCTCCAGAAGGCGTGAGGTGCCGCCTTCATTGACTTGGAAGAACTCGAGCGGTGTCAGGGCGCGGACGAGGCCTGCGCTGTGGACAATGGCGTCACACCCCTCGACCAGCCGCATGAGGCTGGCGCGATCATCCAGATCGCCCAGGACGATCTCAAGGGGATGGTTCGGCATCAATGCTGCCTGCGGCATGCGGCGCGTTAGAATGCGCACGCGCCAGCCAGCTCGGGCTAGGTGGTGCACGGCCGCTGCCCCGACGAAGCCGGTAGCGCCGGTCAGGGCGACGATGCCCGGCATCAGTGGGCGACCCGGGTGCGGCTAAGCACTGATGCCGAGATCGGCATCTGCATAGACGCCCTGCAGGTAATTAGCCTTGGCCTTGGCGCGAGACAGCTTGCCGGAGGAGGTCTGCGGCAGGCCCTTCGGCGGCACCAGTTCGATCCGCGCATCGACGCCCATCGATCGCTGCAGCAATCCAGCTATTTCCTGCTTCAGCTTGGTGCGGGCGGCGAGATCGCTCATGCGACATTGGACCAGCACGACGACCTGTTCCTGCTCGTCATCGCCGACAACCGAAAAGGCGGCGGCGTCGCCACGGCGAAGATCCGGCATTGTTTCCGCGGTCCATTCCAGGTCCTGCGGCCAGATGTTGCGGCCGTTGATGATGATGAGATCTTTGGCGCGTCCGGTGATGACAATTTCACCCTTCAGCAGGTAGCCAAGGTCGCCGGTATCGAGCCAGCCATCGGAGCTCAGCGCTTCGGCGGTCATTTCCGGTTGGCGGAAATAGCCGGCCATGACGCTGGGGCCTTTGAAGAAGATGCGGCCGATGCGGCGTTCCGGCAGGGCCTTGCCGGCCTCGTCGCGGATCTCAAAGGCGTGGCCGGGAAGAGCCGGGCCGCAGGCAACCAGCGAGCGGGCGGACTTGCCCGGCACCGTCGGCTGCGCGGTCTGGGTTTCCAGCGCCGCCCGATCAACATGATCCACGGTATAGTCGATGTTGAGTGGCGCAAAGCTCATGGCCAGCGTGGTTTCCGCCATGCCGTAGCTCGGCACGAACGCTTTGTGCTGGAAGCCAAAGGGCGCGAAGGTTTCGCTGAAGCGGCGGAGGATCGTATCCTGGACCATGTCGCCGCCAATACCCGCACCGCGCCAACTCGACAGATCGCCGGCAAAATCGGTGTCTCCCCGCATCCGCTTGACGCAGAGCTCGTAGCCGAAGGTTGGCGAGTAAGCGAGGGTGCCGCGGTTTTCCGAGATCAGCTTCAGCCAGGTCAGTGGGCGGCGCGCAAAATCGCGGGTGGCGATGTAGTCGATCGACACCTGGCCAGTTGCCAGGACCAGCAGGAACCCGACCAGCCCCATGTCGTGATAAAATGGCAGCCACGAGGCGCAGCGATCGATCTCCATGATGGCGAGGCCATCATGCGTGATGGCGTGGGCATTGGCCATCAGCACGCGCTGATGAATCTCGATGCCCTTGGGAAAGCGTGTCGATCCGGACGAAAACTGCAGGTAGCTCGGCTCATTGGCAGCAAAGGGGCGGGCCGCCGCCTTGTTGGCGGGAAGGGCCTGGAAATCGGCCAGGGTCCCGATCATGCGCACATGCTCCAACCCGGCCGCTGCCTCGGTGAGGAAGCCCATCAACGCGGCTGGGCCGATCGCGGCACTGGCCTCACAGCCGGACAATTGCTGCCTCAGTTGGGCGATGTAGGCCTCGCGGCCGCCGAGGCTGGTCGGAACGGCCACCGGGACCGGCAGCAATCCCGCATATTGCGTGGCGAAGAAGGCGGCGACGAACTCGGCGTCGGTGTCGGCGATGAGGACGATGCGCGCCCCGCGCTCCAACCCCATGCCAGCGAATCGCTGTGCCAAATCCCGCGCCCGCGCCTGCAGTTCGGCATAGGTGAGGACATTGGCCAGATCGCCCTTGGCCGTGTAGAAATTAAGGCCGGTCACGCCGCCGGCGGCATAATCCAGCGCCTCCCACAGCGTTTCGAAGGTGCTGCGGCGGTGTTTCAGGCTGGTATTTGTGGTCGCGGTCGGCTTAAGGGTCATCTGCACTGGGCTTTGTTGAGGTCGCTGACTTAGAATAAATCCAGATATCATGGGACCTTAGGTCGCAGTCGGATGATTTGCACGACAGTCTTGCGCCCCTTAGGATTTCGCGGTCCATAGCAAATGTCCGGACCTCGGACAAGGCATTGCACAAATGGCGCGCGGCGTGGACGATGGATTGGGCGCCTCAGTTTTAGGGAAGTTACCTAATGAAGACCTCGGATCTGGAGCTCTCGGCGGTACAACGGTCGGGCAAAAAAGACAGCGCGAGCGGGAGATCTGGCTTGTTCGATTGGCTCCTGCCAAAGGCCAAGGGCAAGAAGAAGAAGTTCAAGGCCGGGACGCCGCCCAGCGCGCCCACCGTCGATACCAAGACCAAGGTCAGCCAGTCGATCGCCGATGTCGTGGCGCTGTTGAAAGCAGACAAAGCCAGGCGCGTTGCGGTCCATGGTGACCAGGCGTTCTACGATACCTTCCGGATTGAATCAGGCGGTATCGATACGGTTTGGATGTCGACCGATATCATCAACGACCAGCCCAGCGGCGCCAAGCCAGTGACGGCCGAGACCATAGCCGATTGTGATGCGATCGTTGCCGGCGGGCCGGACGCGGCCACCAAATTCCGCTACAGCCTGCGCCTGATGCAGGCCCATGCGCCAACCAGGCCGGTGCATTGGGTCGCGCAGAACTGGGAGTTCTGTGCCGGGACGGCCGCCATCCCGCTTGAGATCGACGATGTTGACGCACTCGCCTTCAATCACTTCGAAGAGTTTTTCGGCATCAAGGACCCACTGCAGTTTCGTTTCGAGATTATCGCCGAGGGCGAGATTCGACGTTCGTATCTCGTGCTTGGACCCAGCCAATCGGTCAACCTCAACCTCAAATCCCTGATGCCCATGCGCAAGGGTGCTGTGTGCATGAAGGTATTCGTGGCACACCCTTTCCTCACACGCGGCCGTCACTATCGTTTCCGCGTCTGTGGCGACGTCTTCTGGAAAGACAGCTTCACAATCATTCACGGCTCGCACCAGTTCTTCAAGAATCCGAACAAGGTGCAGCCGTTCCGCCTCATCGATTCCGTGGTCCGCAATGGCGAGGTCATCATGACCGTGCCGAATTACGATCTCGACATGGGCAGCGACGACGAAGTGACGATCGGTACAGGTGCTGCGAAGTCGACCATCAAGCGCTCGCGCCAGCGTCCGGTCGAGGAAGTTCATTTCAAGCGCAATGGCAAGCCATCTTCAGATCGTACCTATTTTGCCGCCTCCTATGCCGGCTATGGCACGTCCTTCTGGTACGCCCTCGACCAGGGCTTCTCGCAGCAACCGGGCAAGATTGCGTCGATTGCCGCCAATCACCTCTGTCGGGTCGGCGTCGACAATCGTGACGACATTCTGTTCAAGCCTGAGGAACGGGCGATTGTCGAGACGGCGATCAAGGCCGGCTTCATGATTCATCCTTGCTGCCTGCCGGTGACGGAGGTCAATAATCCGCTCAGCTTCGGCTTCAACTTCGATGCGTCGAACCCGCCATTCGATGATTACTGGCTGCGCTTCTACGATCGCGCCGGCGGATTTGTGGGTGAGATGCGCTATCACAAGGACTTTGTCGGTCCCGCCTATCTTGATGACGTGCTGGCCGGTTGGTCGCATCCGCGCAAGGGTGATATCACCATGGCGCTGGTCTGTCCGGACCACCTCAAGACCGGCCTGGCGCCGCAACGCCTGGTGACGACATCCGATATGGCCGTTCGACACCGCGTAACTGGCGACCAGGATTTCACAGAATTCCAGTCTTCATGGCGCAATGTCGGGGCCGACATCCCGACCCTGCCGCATTGGCTGCACCCGTCGATCGGAATCATGGGGCGCACCAATGTGATCGGTCGGGTTCGGACGCGTGATGGTTTCAAGACCGGCGTTTTTGTCGCCAATGCCAGCGGCAACCTCAACTACAGCATGAAGGCGCGGGTCGAGATCGCCGCCATCAATCATGAAGGCGATCGCCTGAGTCACATGCTGGCCTTGCCGGCCTTCGGTGCCGACATTGTCTGGCTGGACGACGTGCTGCCGACGCTCAGGCAGCATATCGGTGAAAGCGGCATCGCCGCCCTGCAGGTAAAATCGGCCGATGCCGATCTCACGGCCCATGTGCTGGGCCTGTCGCCTAGCGGCGCCGTCGGCCTGCAACATCTCTGGGGGTACTGACCCGGTATGGGCAAATGGGGGGAGGGGATCGGGCGCGCCATCGCCCCGATCACCATCAGGTTTTGGCGGTCGCTAGACAATCCGGCATGGAATTATGCCGCGATTGCCGAGGAGGCTTTGGCGGCCGCGCTTTCAGTGACAGTCAACCCGAGCCGCGTTCGACGCAAGCTAGTGGCGAAATCCGTCGTGCCGATCAAGGACAGCTTCCTTGTCGACGGACTCGGCGCGATGCCGTCCGAACCGATCGAAGACCTCTATACCTTTATGGATATGTCGGACATCGCTCGTTTTGGCGAGGATTTTGCCGGCAACCAGGCTCTATCAGTGGCTGAAAGCAAGCTGGCTCGCCGGCCGGCCGGTCGAGGGACGCGGCCAGGTCTTTGATAGCGAAGCCGGGATTGCGGCCTGTTGCCGGACCTACCTCGACCTCTACCGTTCGCTGGAGCGGGACGGATACCGCTATAGCGGCGATGATGAAATCTGCCTGGGACTGGCCGCCGATGGTGAGATCGTCCATATCCGGCGTGGGACGCACCGCATGGCGGCTGCGAAAATACTTGAGTTGCCAAGTGTTTCGGCTCGGATTACGCATGTAGACCGGGCCTTTGCCCGAGCCGCCATCAGCGCTGGGGAACGTGATATCGCCGGCGCCCTTGGTCGGGCCATCAGATCAGCAACGAGTTGAATGCGTGCGAGACGTCTTTCGAATCTTCTTTGATAGTGGTTGGCGCCTTCAGGTTTTGATCCTGGTGGCACTGCTTGTCTCCGGCGTGGTCGAGATTATCGGCATCGCCACATTGTGGCCGATCATCGGCCTGATCGGCGGCGAGACAAATGCGAAATCGCATGTCATCGACGAGTACGTGCAATGGGGTCTGGCGCAGTTTGGGCTGCCGCTGACCATCGAAACGCTGCTGATGGTGATCCTGGGCGCGGCCACTTTGTCGTTCGTCTTTGGGACCGCAGGCTCGGTTTTCGTGGGTCGATCGGTTGCCAATTTCGGCATCAGCGTCCGCCTGCAGTTGATCGATGCCTTGGTCCATTCCAAATGGAGCTATTTCGTGGCGCAGCCTGTGGCGCGCTACACGGCGGCCATCAATTCGGATGCCGACCGCGCTGCTCTCGCCTTCAAGTCCGCCGGCCTATGCCTAGCCGGTCTGGTGCAAACCTTCGTCCTCATGACCATGGCTCTGTTCGTGTCGTGGCCGTTCTTTCTTGGGGCTATCGGTGTGTCCGCCGTGTTGTGGCTCGGTGTCGGTCGCTACATGCGCATGGCGAAGAAAGCCGGGCGTGGCAAGTCGAAGCACAATCTTGCGCTTCTGCACTCGGTGACTGATGCGCTCACCAATGTGAAGGCACTGAAGGCAATGAACCGGCATGGCTTCATTGGTCATACATTTGCTGTACATGTTGACCGCTTGCGCCGCGCTACACAGGCAGAGACTTACAGTACCAGCGCTGTCCGCGCCGTGCAGGAGCCTCTCTTTACGGTCCTGATCCTAGGCGGTCTCTATGTGGGGCATTCCGTCCTGGGCATGGATCTGCGCGTGATGCTGGGGTCGACGCTGCTCCTCAAGCGTGTCGCCGACGCGATCGGTAGCGTGCGATCAAATTATCAGCGTGTGATCCTGGAACGGCCTTCCTATTGGCAGTTGCAGAAACTTCTGAACGAGGTGCGCAGCAATCGCGAGTATCTGGCAACCGGCACGTTGCCGACATTGCCAGCCACCATCTCACTCGATCACGTCGGCTTTTCCTATCCCGGGAAGCGGGTAATGAGAGATGCCAACATCACCCTTGAGGCGGCGAACTCACCACGGTCATTGGCCCCTCGGGCGCCGGCAAGACCACACATCGCCGACCTGGTCGCCGGGCTTCATAGCGCATCTGAGGGCACGATCCGGATCGGCGGAATTCCGATCGCCGACCTCGATATGGCGGCGTGGCGCCGGCAACTGGGCTACATCCCCCAAGACAGCATTTTGTTCAACGATACCATCCACAATAATGTAACGCTCGGTGACCCAAGCATTTCGCCAGGTCAAGTCGAGGCCGCCTTGAAATCGGCCGATGCGTGGGGCTTCGTATCAAAACTGCCTGGCGAGATAGAGTTCACTATCGGTGTTCGCGGCAGCCTGCTGTCGGGTGGTCAAAGGCAACGCTTGGCAATTGCCCGTGCCCTGATCGGGGATCCCAAATTTCTGATCCTTGATGAGGCAACCAGCGCGCTTGATCAAAAGACGGCTCGGGAGATCAGCCGAGCCGCGCGCGCCCTGACCGGCAACCGTACCATTCTCGCCATCACGCATCAGGCGCTCTGGGTCGACGCCGCGGATCGGGTTTATGAAATACGAGACGGGAAGGTTACAATCGCACCGGTAGCCGAACCGGCCTGATCAGGCTGGCTTGGCAGTGGTTGTTGATTCATTGCCCGCTGACTGTGGTCAAATACGTTGCCTTGATCGATCCGGTAGACTCGGTCGGCCAATTCCACCCAGGCCGGTTGATGGGTGATGGCGAGGACAGTGAGTTTTCCTCTCTGCCGGGCGACGGCCGCGCAGATTTCTGCTTCGGTTTCTGGATCCAGGGCGCTGGTAGCTTCGTCAAGAATCAGAAGAGTCGGTTCTGTGACGAGTGCCCGAGCCAATGCGATACGCTGTCGTTGCCCACCTGACAGCAGCACACCACGGTCGCCCACGGTGGTGAAGAGACCATTTGGCATTTCGGCGACAAATCGCATGGCCCCGGCGGTTTCCAGAGCCCGGACAGCAGCGGCTTCGCTTATGTTCGGATCGCCCAAGGTCACGTTCGCCAGAATGGTGTCGTTGAACAGCAGGATCTCTTGCGGCACATAGCCCACTTGGCTGCGCCAACGCCCGATATCGATATCGTGCATCGGAATTCCGTCCAACGTGACGCGGCCTTGCTCAGGGTCAAACAAACCCAGGATCAAATCGGCGATCGTCGTTTTTCCGGACCCTGACTCGCCAATGAGAGTGGTGATTGTTCCGCCGACAAGTTCGATCGACACATTCTTCAGGACGGGTGCACGACCATAGGAGAACGTGACATTCTCGAGCCGGCAGGCGCTCTTCAAGCTGGGGATGGTGCGGCCGCGGAAAGATTCGGCCGCTGCCTCTGTCTCGCGCAGCGTGTCCATGAACGACCAGTAGCCAACCTCGGCATGAGCGGACTCGCGCGCCGATCTATGCACTTTGGTGACGGAGCGTGTCAGTCCAAGAATGAGCAAGCCTGAAACAAGCATGCTGGCCAGGTCGAGATGGAGGATGCTGACGGCAACATAGGCGATGGTCGTCAGCATCATGATGATCAGGAGATCCGGCAGCTTGCCTGCCAATTGCTCCAGCAGCACCAGTTCGCGCAAGGACTGGCGCAATGATTTGGTCTCATTGCGCAACTCATGAATCAACGCTTCATGGCGATGCATCGCCTTCATCGGCTTGAAGCTGACGACGACGTCATTGAGATCGGTCACGATCGTTCGGCTGGTCATCAGCATGCGCCTGGCAAAGAGACGCGATCGCCTGATCAGGATCCGCATCGTCACACCAACAACGACGGCCATGAGTGAGCCGATCAAGGCAACCTGCCAATCGACGATGAACACAATGACGGCGAAGACAAAGGCCTGTGTGGCTGCAATCAGCAGGTTGAGCGAGGTGCGATAGATCGCGGAGCCCCAATTGGCCTCCGTCGTGATGGCGCCGGCAAAGCGGCCGATCGGGTTGATTGTGTAGTATGACCAGCGCGCCGCCAGCATTGCGTCAATCATGCGAGAGCGCATCTCGGTGGCGATTTCAGCGACGAGGAAGCCGACATATCGGGCAACATTGAGCGAAATGATCGCTTTATAGATGGCGAAGGCGCCAAGCAGCAGGATCAGGGCGCCAAGGGTGGGTGGGATGTGCAGGATCTCGAAGGACGTCAGGATAAGCCGCTCAACCTTGTTCGGCTTGTCAGTGGCGTCGCCCGATACGATCGTCAGGATCGGAAACAGACTTGCTACGCTGAGCCCCTCGAGCAGGCTGGCTGCCATCACCCCGACCATAACGGGCACCTGCCGCCATATCCCATGCTTGCGAATGACACCGTAGGCATTGGCCAGGGCCGAGGGGGTCTGTTTGGGATCCAGACTTGCTGATATCGCGACCGGGTGCGCCCAAGGGGTACGCCTTCATCCAAAGAAACCTGTTCGGGCGCCCTGGAAGCTGACTGGCGCTTGGGTTGTGATATCATTCAGGAGCGGGATGTCAATTGCCGGGGTATCTCCAGGAAGAAAATTAACCCTCCTGGATTTGCGGGGGTAGTTTTGTGGCTAACAAGCTCTTTATCCAGTCCAACGATGAACAGTATCTCGGTGCCTTGGTGGCCGGATATGCCGCCAAGCGAAACAGCCGCCAGCCGGAGGCCTTCGACGTCGAGATCATGCATTTTCGGGACTTTCCCTGGCTGAGTGCAAGAGTCGGGCAGAAGTTCCTGCGCGGACTGGAGCACCGGGTCTGGACAGATGCCGATCTGCAGTCCTTCACGCCGGTCCGGTTCTCGCCACCCAAGACCATGGGCTACCAGGGCCGCGCCGTGGTCATCGACCCGGACTGTTTCGCCGTGGCCGATATCATGGAGCTGTTCACGCGTGACATGAAGGGGGCCGGTGTGATGTGCCGGATTCGTCCCGGCCTGAAGGAAATGCCGCCCTACCGGGCCTCGAGCGTGATGCTGCTCGACAATGCGAAACTGACCCACTGGGATGCTGAAAAGACCTTTGGCGAACTGTTCGAGTTCAAGAAGGACTACTTGAAATGGATCAAGCTGGAATACGAGGCAGACGCCAATGTCGGTCTACTTGAGCCGGAGTGGAATGATTTCGATCATCTGACCCCGGCTACCAAGATCTCTTCCATACGACCTACCGACGGACACAGCCCTGGAAGACCGGGTTGCCGATCGATTTCTCGATCCGCGAAAAACCCAAGAAATCTGGTTCCTTCACGAGCAGCCTGATCAAATCTGTCAAGAGGACCTTTGGGGGGGCGAAGCCGCGCGCGGTCAAAGACGGCTATTACCAGCCTCATCCCGATCCCAATCAGGAAAGGTTGTTTTTCAGTCTGGTCCTTGAAATGCTCCAGAAGGGCATCATTGACGAGGCGCTGGTCGAGAGCGAGATGGCCAAGAATCACGTTCGCCACGACGCACTCGATCTGTGCCGCAAGCTTGCTGCGTAAGGTGAGGCGACGGAACGTCGCTGCGGCGGGTTGTCAGATTGTATCGTCGCCCAGCGACGGGCAAGCTGCAATCGTTCCGCTAGAAATTACCCGATAAGGGCAGGATTGGAGACAGACTCGATGTTGGCAGCCACGGTTGAACAGCGCGCGCCCCACATGCTCGAGGGCGTTAACGCCGATCAGGTTGTAACTGAACCCTATACGCATCATGCGCGCCAGAACGCCGTGCCGGCTGAGATTTACCGGCAGCTGGAAGCGGAGTTCCCGAGCCTGGAGACGATCCTCAATGGCCGCAGCGAGGTTGGCAGCAATGTCGCGGTGCGCCTGACGGTCAAGCAGGTGCTGGGGGACCGGCGCATATCGCCGCTTTGGCGTGAGTTTTTTGAGTACCATACGTCGGGTGACTACTGGCGCCACGTAACTCGCCTGTTTGGCGACCACCTGCGTCGCGAGTTTCCCAACCTGGAGGCCCGCGTCGGCCGGCGTTTTGAAGATTGGCGTGTTGTGCCGCACGGCTTTGCCGGAGATGCGGACATTCGACTGGACTGCCAGTTCGTGATGAACACCCCGGTCCGCGAAGTCACCAGCGTCAAGACACCCCATGTCGATTTGTGCGACAAGATTTTTTCGGCGCTGTTCTACTTCCGCGATCCGGCCGATCAGGTCAACGGTGGTGACTTTGACATCTATCGGTGGCGTCGCGAGCCACGCTTCATCAAGCACCGCTCGATGGACCGTGATGTCGAGTTGGTGAAGACCCTGCCTTACAAAGCCAATTCCTATGCGTGCTTTGTCAATTCGGCACGCGCCATCCATGGGGTGAGTCCGCGCGGGATCACGAACATCCCGCGGCGCTACATCAACTTTATCGCCGAACTGCCGTTCAAGGCGTTCGAACCAAAGCAGCTCAATCGGCTGCAGCAGATGTGGTTCGCGAGCGAGGTACGTGAGGCGGTCCAGGACGAGAAATACTGATCCCAAGCCGATTCCTTTGAAAGGAAACGCCGCCCCTTCGGGCGGCGTTTTCCATTTCAGTCGACTTGCTTCAGGGCACTGGCGACATCAGTCGGCCGGCGGTCCTTGAGATGTGCTCGGTCGATGACGATGATCCAGAACGTGCGCACACCGTGATAGGTGGCGGTCAGGATCTGCCAGGCGACGATCAGGTAGAAGGCCTCGGTGGCCAGGCCCAGCGCATAGCCGAGGATGAACATCGGCAGGGTGATGTTGCGCCGTGCGATGAAGGTGCGCATCCGCCCATCAAGCTTCGAATGAGTATGGAAGGCGCGTTGGAAGTAGGTCGGATAAACCTTCAGGATCAGCCGGTCGACGACGTAGAACACCATCACCAGGATGGTGGCGATGCCGAGCGTGGATCCCCAGCCAAGCGTGGCAAGGCCGATGCCGTAGGCCCATGACAGATACCAAAGGGCGGATGCACCATGTCGAGGCCATGGTCGAGGAAGTTGCCGAGTCGTGAATCGGGTGAAGGTGAGGCGGGCAAGCTTGCCGTCGACGGAATCGAGGACGCTCATGCCATAGGCCATGGCAAAGCCCGTCCAGAAGGACCATGGCTCGCCGATCGCCCAGATCGGAATGGCACCCAGCGCCAGGATGATGCTGAAGATCGTTACTGCATTTGGGTGGACACGCGCCCGGGCCAGCGGCCCGACCGAGATCCAGACCAAGGGCGGGTAGACATAGCGGGTGAAGAAGTCGGTCGAACCCTTGTAGTTCGACCAGAACATGAACTTCTCGACCTTGGCTGCCTTGTCGGCGGTCTCGACCCGGAACATGTAATAGGGGATGGTACGGCGCAGCTTACGGATGAAGCCGTTGAACTCATCCTGTCCATAGGCGCGCACGGTGCCGGCTGCCACGAGCTTTTCAGCCAGGGCATAGAGGTCTTCCGCATCAAGCGCACCTCCGGCAAGGCCGCTGTCCAGCCGCACCATGGCGGCACGCTCCTGGTCCTTGGGTGCCATGACTGCCACGGAATCAGCGAGGCCAGCGAGCGAGGTGTGGAGCCGCGCGTCCGGCAACGTGGCGCCGTCCAGAAGCAGGATCGGCTGGGTGCCGGTTTCGGCCAGAAAGGCATTGAGGCGGGCCGCAAAACTGCTGGCGCCCTGGCGCCACTCAATCGGGAATACATCGTTGAGGCTGGAATCGATCGATGGTTTCTGGCCATCCGCGCCGAGATCAACCACGATCCTGGTGGGGCGCGGCAACGAGCGTTTCAGGGCCTGAAGATGGCGTTCGACCAGGGTAAGGCCAAAGATCTTCGGAATCCGCCCGCATTGGGCAGCGTCAATCCAAACCAGCATTTTATCGGGATTCCCGGGGAAATTTCATCGGGGCGTCATATCACGCAGCTTGCACTAGCCTCAAGCATTGCCTAGAGGGGTATAAGAAAATGATCCTATTTTCCATCTCTCTCTTGCCAGAGCGCTCGAATCCTTTCTAGGGCGACCTGTATCTCGCTTCGCAACCCGAGAAAGGCTGGTTCGGTCGTCTCGGCATCCACGCCGAGCGGCAGCGCCACGCCCATGTCGATCAAGCGATTCTCCAACTGGTCGATATCGCGCCGTGGTCGGGCTTTGCCGCGCCGGGTCCAGAAATCATAGAGCTTGTCGAGCGGATCTGCCGGCAACGATGAATCCTGCCGCGCTTTGCGGCGCAGGCGCCAATTGCGCGAAAGCGCGGATTTGAGCCCCGGCTTCACCTTCGGTGGGATCTTTGGCAGGTGGAAGAGATGGATAGGCTTCTGACGCGTCGCCGCTTCCGCCACCATTGAGGCACTGTCCACCGATACGACAAATCGATCCGCGAGCGCCAGCATCGCCTTGTAGGGGTTGTCGACGCCGGCGTCGAAGGGGAAGAACAGGTATTTGCCGGGCGCGATCTGTGCCAAGCCGGTTTTCAGGGCCGCGACGACCTTGGCATCGGTTCGGGGTGATGTTGTGACCAGCAGGCTGCCGGCGTGCCTGGTGCGGAAATCCGCCAATTCTGCCAACATTCGGTCAGCTTCCATGGCCCCAAAGGTGAGTTGTGGCGTCGGCCCCCCAACCAAGACGGCGGTCCAGGGCCGGGGCAGGGTGGCAAAGCGCTCATGCCATGCGGCGGCAGCGCGCCCCAATTCCTCAGCTTCGACGGAAACGAATGGAAGCGTGATTTCAATCACATTCGCGGCGTCAGGCAAATTGTATTGAGGGGTGGTGATGACAAGATCAAACAACGCCAAATCCACCCGAGGCCGTCCGAGATGAATAAGCAGTGGCGGCCGCGCTGCCTGTGTCCGGATCCAGCGCGCCACTGGCACCGACCGGCGACCGATGGCGATAATGACATCCGGCCAGGGTGCCATCAGTGGATTGCTGCGCGACAGATCGACCCCGATCAGGCTGGCGCCGCGGTCCTGAAAGCGATCGTGCAACTGTCATCGTAGCGGATCTGCTTAACGGTGCAGGGCCAGCCAAGGGCACGACCCAGCGCCAGGACCTGGGCATTGTCGCCAGTGCGCTCACCCAGGATCAGCCAGGTGCGGGGCGCGACGGCCGGTCGTTCTGTGATCTGTTCACTCATGACCGGCGGACCTTAGCAATCGAATCGTCGAGCGCCAAGGCGACGTTGTTTTTTGGCGCGAAGCTGGCAAACGCCCAAATCCTGTCGCAATCATCGGGTATCAAATCGTTCCGTCGACGCTATAATTGGTCGCTGCGGGTTTTTGCGGGACGGTCCGCGGCGCTGAGACGTCAACACAACCTCCAGAAAAACTCGTTCATGCGGGAATACTGACATGCGTGCCCCCATCTTCCGCCTTGGCTTCTTCCTCCTGCTCATCCTCCAGTTCCTTCTGCCCCAATCCGCCAGCGCTACCGACCTCGCCGATATCGCGCGCGAAGCAGCCGCCTACCGTGCCGAATTGCTGGCCGCGGCGAAAGGGGAGGATCCCCGCCGAATCGATCTTCTTGTCCAGCAATCAAAATCCGAGGC
Organism: Rhodospirillaceae bacterium; assembly: GCA_016712715.1. Classification (NCBI taxonomy): domain Bacteria; kingdom Pseudomonadati; phylum Pseudomonadota; class Alphaproteobacteria; order Rhodospirillales; family Rhodospirillaceae; species Rhodospirillaceae bacterium. The sequence continues at coordinate 602,174 of JADJQM010000001.1, read as the reverse complement.
CGATGCCAGAAGGTTCAAGGAAGCCGTCGCGCTGCGCGCGCGGGCACTTGGCCTGGGTGACGAAAGCTATGACAGCTGGATTACCCTCGCCAATCTTCTCGATGGGGCCGGCGAGAAGCGCAAAGCGGCTTTGGCCGCCTATCGCGCCTATGTCGAAACGGACCAGTACGAATTGCAGGCCTCCTCCCTCAACATGGTGGCCAAGCAACTCGACAATCTGGGCGAGAAACGGCTGGCGCTCGCGGCCTATGAAGAGGCACAGCGTTACAACTACGATGAACAGGCTGCCAGTCGCGCCGAACAGCTGCGCCAGATGCTGGCCTTCTCATTGACGGGCAGCAAGCTCAACACCGAAGGTGAGACACCGGAAGCCTGCCTCGAGTTCCGCGGCGACCTTGCCACGCCAGATTCGGTCAATTACCAGGATTATGTCCGCATCGAGTCCGATCTGAAGGCGACCTATCGCGTCTCCGGACAACAATTGTGCGTCGGCAATCTTGGTTTCGGCGAAAGCTACAAGATCATCGTGCTCAAGGGCATGCCGGCGCTTGACGGCCAGAAGCTCAGTGAGAACGAGGAATGGGCCTTCTCGGTCGGTGACCGTGCTCCCAGTATCGGCTTTCGCAATCAGGCCTATGTACTGCCCAAGATCGGCAGCACGGGTGTGCCACTGATTACGGTCAATGTCGACAAGGCGAAGCTGCGCCTGATGCGCATCAACGACCGCAACCTGATCAATGAACTCTATGACGGCCGCTTTCTCAACAATCTTGAGGAATATGACCGCGAGCGCATCGCCGATAAATCCGGCGAGGAGATCTGGACCGGTGAAATGGACATTGCGAGCGACCGCAACAAGCGCGTCGTGACCGCCTTTCCGATTGACGAAGTGGTGCCGGACACCAAGCCCGGCATCTACATCCTGATGGCGCACAACGCCGCCGATGAAGAGGCGCAGGATGACTACTCCTGGCGCTGGCGGCCGCAATCGACGCAGTGGCTGGTTGTCTCTGATGTCGGGCTCACGGCCTTCAACGGAACAGAGGGTCTCGATGTCCAGGCGCGTTCGCTGGAAAGCGGCCGTCCGATGCACCGACTTGAGCTGCGCCTCATCGCCCGCAACAACGAGGTCCTGGCAAAGGTCCTGACCGATACTTCCGGCATGGCGCATTTCGACCCCGGCCTGCTGCGCGGTGCCGGCGGCCGCACCGCCACTGCCATCATGGCATTCCGGCGCGATGGCGATTTCAGCTTCCTAGATGTCAGCGGTCCAGCCTTTGATCTCTCTGACCGCGGCGTCGGCGGCCGCACCATGCCGGGCGACATCGACATCTTCTTTTACACCGATCGAGGTGTCTACCGCCCGGGCGAGACGGCGCATGTAATGGCGCTGTCGCGTGACCCGGCGGCGGCAGCGCTCGCGGGCCAGAAATTGACCTTCCGTCTGCTGCGACCAGACGGCATCGAAGCCAAACGCTTTGTCGATGTGGCGGACATCGGGGGCGGCTACAGCGTCGATATCGATTTGCCGAGTTCGGCGCGGACCGGCCCCTGGACTCTGGAAGCCTATCTAGACCCCGAAGGTGATGCGCTCGCCAGCACGCAGTTCCTGGTTGAGGATGTGGTGCCGGCGCGGATCGAAGCGAAGTTGACTGCCGCTGCCGATGTGTTCAATCCACCCGAGCCGTTGCCCGTCCAGATCGACGCCAAGTATCTCTACGGGGCACCGGCGGCTAATCTGGCGGTGAAAGCTGAAGTGGTCATCGCCACTGACTACAAGCCGTTCCCCGACCTCAAGGACTATCGTTTCGGCCTCGCTGACGAGAAGATCGAGGCGGAGCGATTGGTCTATGATGACACCTCGACTGATGACCAGGGTCATCTTGAACTCGACATGTCCTTCGACACGGTGCCCGACGCCCAGACGCCGCTCGCTGCAACATTGCGGGTCGAGGTCTATGAGTTCGGCGGTCGCCCAGTGATCGAGACGATCACGCGACCAATCCGCGACCGCGATCTCTATCTCGGCATCAAACCGCTCTTCGCCGATGACCAGACGCAGCAGGGTACGCCGGCGGAGTTCGAGGTGCTGGCGGTTGGCCGCGACGGCAAGACCAAGGCGCAGCCAGACCTCAGCTATCGTCTGGTCAAGGAAGATTGGGATTATGTCTGGT